>NZ_JBBGYS010000030.1:0-86779 GCF_037479595.1 Pseudomonas sp. MYb541
TTTTGGGGGGGGGGGGGGGGGCCGGCCCCCCCCCCCCCCCGGGGGGGGGGGGCCCCCCCCCCCCCCCCCCCCGAACAGGGGGTTATGGCAGGGCGTAGGCGATCACGTAGTCGCCACGGTCGGTGGACTGGCGTGCGCCGCCGGCGGTGATGACGATGTATTGCTTGCCGGTTTTCGGCGACACGTAAGTCATCGGGCCACCTTGGCTGCCCACGGGCAGGCGGGCTTTCCAGACTTCATCACCGTTGCCGCTGTTGAAGGCGCGCAGGTAGAAGTCCTGGGTGCCGGCGATGAAGATCAGGCCGCCCTGGGTCGACAAGGTGCCGCCGAGGGTCGGCAGACCGATCTTGATCGGCAGGTGCATGCGGATTCCCAGCGGACCGGTGTCCTCAACAGTGCCGACCGGCACTTGCCAGGCGACCTTTTGCGTCTTCATGTCGATCGCGGTCAGGGTGCCGAACGGCGGCGCCTGGCACGGAATGCCGGCCACCGACAGGAAGCGGTTCTTGTTCACGGCATACGGCGTGCCCTTGAGCGGCACGGCGCCCATGCCGGTGTTCAGCGCTTCGCCACCGGACGCGGCCTGGGCCTTGTTCTGCGACGGCACCATCTGGATCCACAGGCCCAGGCGCATGTCATTGACGAAGATAAAACCGTGTACTGGGTCGGTGGAAATGCTGCCCCAGTTCATGCCACCCAGGGAGCCTGGGAAACTCAGGGATTTATCGGTGCCCGGCGCGGTGTACAGGCCGTCGTAGCGCATGCCCTTGAAGTCGATGCGGCACAGCAATTGGTCAAACGGCGTGGCGCCCCACATGTCCGATTCAGTCAGGGTTTGCGCGCCGATCTGCGGCATGCCGACTGATTTTGGCTGGGTCGGCGAGTAGGGTTCGTTAGGGATGTTGGCGGCCTTGACTGGGACTTCCTGCACGTCAGTCAGCGGTTTGCCGGTAGCGCGGTCGAGCACGTAGATCTGCCCGGCCTTGGTGCCGATCACTACCGCAGGCACGGCTTTGTCGCTGCCCGGTGGCGTGAAGTCGATCAGGCTTGGCTGCATCGGCAGGTCGAAGTCCCAGAGGTCATTGTGGACGGTCTGGTATACCCACTTCTCTGCGCCAGTGGAGGCGTCCAGCGCCAGCACCGAAGCGCCGTATTTGTGGTTGAGCTGGGTGCGTTCCACGCCATAGATATCGGTGGACGAGCTGCCCATCGGCAGGAAAACCGTGTTCATCAGCGGGTCGTAGGACATCGGCGCCCAGCTGTTCGGGGTGCTGCGCACATAGGTGCTGCCGTCGGCCGGGGCTTTTTTGTCTTCCGGGTTGCCCGGGTCGAACGCCCAGCGCATCTGGCCGGTGATCACGTCGAAGCCACGGATCACGCCGCCGGGCATGTCGGTTTGCACGTTGTCGGCCACGCGGCCGCCCACCACTACGGTGGTGCCGGCGATCAGCGGTGCCGAGGACAGTTGGTAGTAGCTGTCCGGCACGTTACCCAGGCCGGCTTTCAAATCCACTTGGCCGTGGGTGCCGAAGTCCTCGCAGAACTTGCCGGTGTCGGCGTCCACGGCGATCAGGCGTGCATCGATGGTATTGGTCAGCAAGCGACGCTGGCACTGCGCGCCGGCGGGAACGCTGGCGGCAATGATCGGCGAGCTGTTGGGCTGGGTCGGCTGGGCAATCGGCGCGGTGGCGTCGAAATACGCCATGCCACGGCAGCGCTGCCACACCGCCGATTTGGCGTTGACTTCATTCTTCCACAGCTCTTTGCCGGTGTCGGCGTCAAGGGCGATCAGGTTGTTGTGTGGTGTGCAGATGAACACCTTGTTACCGATCTGCAGGGGCGTCAGCTGGTCTTCGGCACCGTTGCCGTCGCTGATGGCCACGTCGCCGGTGTGATAGGTCCAGGCCACTTTGAGCTTATTGACCGTGTCACGGTTGATCTGGTCCAACGCGGCGAAACGGCTGCCGCCTTCGGTGTTGCCGTAGTGCGCCCAGTCTTTCTGTGCGTCGGCTGCAGCCACCGGGGTGATGCCAGGGCCGGCGCCGGTCGGCGCCACGCTTGGGTGGGCGACGAACATATTGCCTGCCGCGACTGCTACGCCCACCGCCAGTACGCCAGCCACCGCATAGGCGCCGCGTGCAGGCCGGTTGACGAGCAGCGGGTACACCAGCGCCACCACCATGCCAATGGCCGCAAACATGAATACGCGGGAGAACAATGGCCAGAATGCCAGGCCCACATCCGCCACGGCCCAAATGGCCGTGCCGATCAGGAAGGCTGCGAACAACCACGCACCGGCCGGCTTGCGGCCGGCGATCAACAGCCCGGCGATCGCCATGATTGCGCCGCCGATCAGGAAGTACCAGGAACCTCCCAGACTGACCAGTTTGACGCCGCCAATGGCCAGCGCGAGGCCGAGCAGGGCGATGATCACGCCCAGGCCCAGCAGTAAGAATCTAGAGGCGCCAGCGGCGCGCGTTGCTCGTTTCATGTCGAAAGGACTCGAATGTGAGAGGGCAAAGACGCGATTTTAGCAAGATAAGTAACTGGTTAGTACATTAGAGTCCTGCAATAGACTATTACAGGTGCTGCGATGATGGCGTGTGGCTAAATGTCGCCTAGGGTCTGATGTGATACTTAAAGGCGCACGCGACTTGTAGTGAGCGGGCTTGCCCCGCTCACCACAGCAAGCCCGCTCGCCATAAATTGTTGCTCTGCGCACTAGCGGGTTTGTTAGAACTTGAACCGGCCCACCAACCCCTTGAGCTGACCCGAAATATCCGTCAACCGACCTGACCCGGTCTGCGCCGAGTGGGCAAAGCCTTCGACCAGTTGCGCGTCGGCATGGATTTGCGCGATGTGGCGGTTGATCTCCTCGGCCACTTGGTGCTGTTCCTCGGCGGCGGTGGCGATCTGGGTGTTCTGGTCGCGGATCGAGTCCACCGAGCCGCGGATCTTGTCGAAGCTGTCGCGGGCCTGCTGGATACGTTCCACGCTGGTGTGGGACACCAGGAGACTGCCTTGCATCTGCTGCGTCACTTCCTGGGTGCGACGAGCGAGGTTGCCGAGCAGGCTGTCGATCTCGCCGGTGGAGTCTGCGGTACGGCGGGCGAGGGCGCGGACTTCGTCGGCGACCACGGCGAAACCTCGGCCTTGGTCCCCAGCGCGCGCCGCCTCGATCGCCGCGTTCAGCGCCAGCAGGTTGGTCTGTTCGGCAATCGAACGGATGGTGTCGAGGATGGTGTTGATGTTTTTGCTGTCCTGCTCCAGCAACTGCATGGTCTGGGTCGACTTCTGCAGGTCTTCGCTGAGCTTGAGCACGCTGCCGGTGGCTTCACTGATATGGTGCTGGCCGTCGTGCACGTCGCGGTAGCCTTCGTCGGCACTGGTGGCGGCGGCGCTGCAAGAACGGGCGACTTCGTTGGCGGTGGCCACCATTTCGTTGAACGCGGTGCTTACCAGCTCCACGGCTTCGCGTTGTCGGCCGGCGGCCTGGTTCATGTTGTTGGCGACTTGGCTGGTGTCGGCGGCGGCGGTCTGCAGGTCCGACGAGGCGTTGCCGATACGCTGCACCAACTGGGCGATCATGCTCAGGAACTGGTTGAACCAGCCGGCCAGGCTGGCGGTTTCGTCCTTGCCTTGTACCTTGAGCTGACGGGTCAGGTCGCCTTCACCTTCGGCGATCTCTTGCAGGCCGTCGGCCACGCCGCGAATCGGCCGTACGATGACGCTGGCAAAGCTGGCGCCGACCACCGCGAACACCAACGCCAATACGGCGGCAATGGCCGCGATCAACCAGGTCAGGCGGGTGGCGCCGGCCATGACTTCGTCACGCTTGATCAGGCCGATAAAACGCCAGCCCAGGTCTTTGGAGCTGACCATATTGGCCATGTAGGCCACGCCATCGATCTCGATCTGGGTCACGCCGTCGCCGCGCTTGGCCAGTTCGGCGTAGTTCGGGCCGAGGTCGGCCAGGGGTTTGAAGTTGTGCTTGGCATCGCTGGGGTCCACCAGCACGTTGCCGTTGGCTTCCACTAGCATCAGGTAGCCGCTGTCACCGAGCTTGATGTTGCGCACCAGTTCGGTGAGCTGCTTGAGCGACACGTCCAGGCCGACCACACCGAGGATATTGCCGGTGGCATCCGCGACGGTGTGCACGGTGCCGATCAGTGTCACGTCGTCCGGCGCCCAATAATAGGCACCGGTGCGCACGGTCTTGCCCGGCGCGGCGATGGCTGCCTGGTACCAGGGCCGTACGCGTGGGTCGTAATTGTTGAGTTTGGTGTCGTCGGGCCAACTGGCGTAGCCGCCGTCTTTCAAGCCCAGGGACAGGTAGGCGGTGCTCGGATGGCTCTTGGCGAACTGGTCGAAAATTTCCAGCAGTTCTTTATTGGTGGGAGTGAGGGGGATTTGGGCTGCGTCGGCGCCGGCGTAGCTCTTGAGGTCTTTGGCCGCGACAACGCGCGGGTCCTTGGCCACATAGTCGACGTTCTGGCTGATGCCCTCGAAGAACTGCTTCATGCCATTGTCGATCTGGCGGATCTCACGGCCGCTGCTGTCGAGGAAATTGGCCTGGGCCCCCTCGCGCAGATTCAGCACAACCAGTACTGCGACCAAAATAACCGGGACGCACGCGATGGCGGCAAACGCCCAGGTCAGCTTTTGCTTGATATTCATGACTTCACCCGCGGGTATTTATAATTTTTGGCAAGGAGAAAACAGTGGCGTCGAGCGTCGCATGTGTTGTTTTGAGGTGGGTGTGGCCCATGCGTACTCCCTGTGTATCGACTGCGGGAGCACGCACTTGAGGGCCAAAGGAGGGTTTAACCGATACGCTCGCCACCCAGCGCATCACGCTGCATCGACTGCAGGTTTTTTTCGATGGTTTCGCAGATGGTTTCCATCTGGATCTGGTGTTCGCTGGAGTTGAACGGGCTTTGCAAATCGGTGCCAATGCGCTCGATGGCCAGTAGCATGAAACCCACCACCGTCGAGGCCAGCGGGGTGAACCAGCCCAGGGACTCCACCAGGCCCACCGGCACGATCAGGCAAAACAGCGAGATAAACAGGCGCGGGAAATACACGTAGGGGTAGGGCAGTGGAGTGTTGGCGATCCTCTCCATGCCGCCCTGGGCGTTGGACAAGTCGACCAGGGTCGACTCCAGCCGCGCCAGGCGGATGCTGTCGAGGTGGCCGGCCTTGTATTCCTTGGCCAACAGCGCGGCAGAGCCGGTGAGGATGTCGTTGGCGAAGTTGTTGGTCGCGCCATTGCGCGCGAACTCTTCGCTGGGAATGAAGGCGCGGACTTCTTCAGGGCATGGCTCGCCCTTGAGGTGGGCGGCCAAGCAGTTCACGTACGCCACATGGCGGCGCAACAGGGTGGCCTTGACCGGGTTGACTTCGCCATCAGGGTCGTCCAGCAGCGTCAATACCTGACGGGCAAAACTGCGCGAGTTATTGACCATCGCACCCCACAGCGTGCGTGCTTCCCACCACCGATTGTAGGCGCTGCTGTTACGGAAACTGATCAGCACCACCAGCGCCGAACCCAGCAGGGTCAGGGGCATCAGCGGTAAATTGATCTTGGCGGTGAGAAACAGCATGAAGTCCACGGTAACGGCGACGTCCCACAGCAACAGCCAGAACAGCGCCCAGCCCACGTAGCCCATGGTCTTGATAATCAGGCGGTACTTTTTGAGGATGGCAGCTTTCAAACGAAGACCTCGAGGCGAGCGGTAAGCAACAGTGCCTTAGCTCGGACGCCGTTTGGTGGGTAAGGTTCGCCCCGCAGACTGAAACGTTTAAGTCAACTTGGCTGGATTTGGCTTGCACCGCCTGGCTTTCGAGTGCGCTGGCGATATGTAAGTAAATGTCACAAGAGTTTTGCTGGTCACCCAGTTGCTACGGGCCATTGGAACAATTTTGGTAGCGATGGGGTCCCGTACTCTAATCACGATAGATTGCGCTTCGAGGCAAAACGCCATTAGTGGCTTTTATTCTGACGTGAGTTGTTGTGAGACCTGGTTGCATAAAGAGTGCAATTGATATCAATGAATTCAGGTTGTTTGATCAGGGCTCTTTCTCATGTGTGGTCGTTCGTTGAAGTTGGCGCTGGAGCATTCGGCACGCGTAGCCGAATGCCATGTGGAATTTGAGGCGTGCATTCGCACGCATTACACACTGCTGCTGAAGCCCTATTCGAAAAGACCGTTTTTCTACAAGACGGCGTTGAAGTTCAATCGTTTGATGGTGTCTTTTGCACTATTAAGTGCCTATTTTTCCAGGCCGGTGCCGTTACTTTCCGAAGTGAAAGCACTGTGTGTGGCGCGCGGGTTTTGCTCGAGGAACGGCCTGGAGTCGATTTTCCTGCTGTTCAGGGCCTTGGGGTTCATGAAAGTGGCGGGACACCCGGAGGATAGCCGTTTCCGCGTTTTCAGCCCGTCGTCCCAGGCGTGCCAGGAAGTGCGGGCGATGCTCACTTCCGTCGTGGAGCCGCTGGGCACGCTCTATCCGGAAAATACGATGATTCGGCATTTGGATGGGGTGGATGATCGTGCTTTTCTGGCTGTTTATTTCAAAGGTTTTACGAAGATCCTTGAGGGTAACTCGACCCTGGATCAGTTGTTGCCGGATTGTTATTGGTTGGTCAATCGAGATGCCGGTCACTTGTTGATGTTGGCTATCTATAACGACGCGTGTGCGTTGGATAACACCGGCGCGAGTTTCCGGTCTTCTTCCTATCTTTCACTTGCCGAAAAATTATCGGTCTCCAAGACGCATGTTATTCGCTTGGTTCGGGAGGGGGTCGACAGGGGATATTTCAAAATTCATTCCAAGACACAGCTGGAAGTGCTGCCGCCGTTTGTCGTGTTGGTCAGACGCTTCATGGCCTATTCATTTGCGATCAGCCTGCACAGTCTCCAATCGGGTCATACCGACAGTCATTAGGCAACTCATGTACAGGGAATGAACGAATGCCGGCGAATTTGAAGCTTCGGCCACGGATGCAAAGGCTATTATCACCGGCGATCTTGCAGGCTGAAATCATCGGGATTATCGCCTGGTTGGGCGTGTTGCTGATGGATCCGTTGATGAAGTTTGGGCTGGACAAACTGATGGTCACGCTGGGCCTGCTGGTGGTCTGCCAGCTTCACCGCACGGTGACCCACTTCTACCTGTGGCGACTGCTTGGCGTGGCCTACATGGTGTTGCTGGCTGTTGGATTCGCCTATGTGTTGCACACCAACTTCGAACTGCAGGTATTTGCCTTGCCGCTGGCGTTGACGCTGGTGCTCAGCAGCGCAGTACTCTTTATCACGCCCCAGGATTTCCTGATATGTGCAGCGTTGGTCTGGTGGGTGATGTGGCCAAATATCCAGATAGGTATTTACGCTGACGTCGAGGTTTACCTGTTCATATTTTGCCTGTCTTCGGTGTCTATTGGCTTCATCCTGAATTTCTCTTACTTGAAGAACTTGCGCTCCGTGCTGCTGGTTGAAAGTGAGTTCCGCGAACTGGCACACACTGACCACCTGACGTCCCTATTGAACCGGCGCGCCTTTATGGAAAGTTTCGCCAAACTGATTGCAGCCGGTCATACCGGCTATTTCATGATGTTGGATATCGACAGTTTCAAGTTGAAGAATGACCAGTTCGGGCATGACGTTGGCGACAGGATTCTCTGCGCGATGGCCGCGTGCCTGAAATCCACCCGAGGCAGCCACAGTTTCGGCAGGATCGGCGGCGAGGAGTTCGGCGTATTACTGGTCTGTGATGACCCCCACACGGCGACCGATTATGCGCTACGCCTGCTGCATGCCATTCGCTGCAGTGTCGCGCCGCCCCATGACTACACCTGCAGTGCGGGCATGACGCGCTTTACGGCGGGTGCCGAGCTGTCTGCGGTACTCAAATGCGCCGATCGCAATCTCTATGAATCCAAGCGCAACGGCAAGGATTGCGTGCATCTGGATGGCAAACCTGTGCGGCCGCGCTTGCCTGCGGCGGTTGAATAAGCGAGGACGTATGAAGATCGAATTGGAAGACGTGGACTCACCCGAAGGTTGTCTGCTACGGCTGGGTGACTTGAGCATGATGTTCAACACGCGTCTGGAGGCGCAGCGATTTGTCGACCAACTGCAAGGGCGTATTGGTGCAATCAAATTGGGTGGTATGCCGAGCCGGCACGTCGAGCAAGGCGAAGGCGATCCGCTAGCCTGAACCTGGTTCAGTGCTGGGCGAGGATGCACCCGAGTAAACCGGGAAAGCGTTCCTCAAGCAATTCGCCGCGCAATGAATTCATATGCGTGGTGCCCACACTGCGGGTCTGCACCAACCCGGCATCGCGCAACACGCGAAAATGATGGGACATGCTCGACTTCGGCCGGCCGCCGTCCAACTCACCGCAGGTGGCTTCGGGCACGCCTGCCAGGCAACGCACGATTTCCAGGCGCACTGGATCACTCAGGGCGTACAGCAGGCGCTCGAGAGTCAGGTCTTGAAGAGGGGGGTGTTTGAAGGCTCGCATGAAACGAATCATAACAGGGGGCTATCGTTGAATACCATAGTTCGATTACCATCGAACTATCGAATCAACCACCCACTGGCTGGAGTCAACATGTCCGCATTGTTCGAACCGTTCACACTCAAAGACGTCACCCTGCGCAATCGCATCGCCATTCCGCCGATGTGTCAGTACATGGCCGAGGATGGCATCGTCAACGATTGGCACCTGGTGCACTTGGCCAGCATGGCCCGTGGCGGGGCTGGCCTGGTAGTGGTCGAAGCCACCGCCGTGGCGCCGGAAGGGCGTATCACTCCAGGCTGCGCCGGGCTCTGGAGCGATGCCCACGCCGAGGCGTTTGTGCCGATGGTCCAGGCGATCAAGGCTGCCGGTTCGGTGCCGGGCATCCAGATCGGCCACGCCGGCCGCAAGGCCAGCGCCAACCGTCCGTGGGAAGGTGACGACCATATGGCCCCGTCCGATGCACGCCGTTGGGAAACCATCGCACCGTCGGCCATCGCCTTCGGTGCCAACCTGCCGCAAGTACCGCGCGCCATGACCCTGGACGACATCGCACGTGTGCGCCAGGACTTCGTCGACGCTGCGCGCCGCGCGCGTGATGCCGGTTTCGAGTGGATCGAACTGCACTTCGCCCACGGCTACCTGGGCCAGAGCTTCTTTTCGGAGCACTCCAACCAGCGCACCGACGCCTACGGCGGCAGCTTCGACAACCGCAGCCGATTCCTCCTGGAAACCCTGGCCGCCGTGCGTGAAGTCTGGCCGGAAAACCTGCCGCTCACCGCGCGTTTCGGCGTGATCGAGTATGACGGCCGCGACGAGCAGACCCTCACCGAATCCATCGAACTGGCCCGTCGTTTCAAGGCCGGTGGCCTGGACCTGCTAAGCGTCAGCGTCGGCTTCACCATCCCAGAGACCACTATCCCATGGGGCCCGGCGTTCATGGGCCCGATCGCTGAGCGCGTGCGTCGTGAAGCCGGCATTCCGGTGACATCGGCCTGGGGTTTCGGCACGCCGCAACTGGCGGAAGGCGCCTTGCAAGCCGGGCATCTGGACCTGGTTTCGGTGGGGCGTGCGCACTTGGCTGACCCGCACTGGGCGTACTTCGCGGCCAAGGAGCTGGGCGTCGAGAAGTCGTCGTGGACCTTGCCTGCACCTTATGCGCATTGGTTGGAACGTTATCGCTAAGGCGGTCATGGCGTGACAAAAGCCACTCGTGAGAGTGGCTTTTTTTTTGCGCTGTTTTTGCTGTGCGTTGATACAACGCGGTCACTCGATAAGTGGTTAATGAGAATAGATGCCAAACGGTAATGATTTGACCTATCATGCGCGCCACAATAATTGGCAGTTATGCCGTCCTGTCTGGCTCTTTCACTAGGTTTATCCTTCATGCGTCGTACCCTGCTTTCCGTGTGTGTGCTTCAGGCGTTTTCCCCATTGAGCTGGGCGGAGGTCGAAACGGTTGAAAAAGCCGCGATCGAGCTGCAAACCACCAGCATCACTGGCGCAGCCGACTACGAAACCGCTCAGGGCCCGGTGCAGGGCTACCACGCCACCCGCTCGGCGAGTGCGACGCGTACCGATACCTCGATCCATGAAACTCCGCAGTCCATCAGCGTGGTGTCCAAGGCGGTGGTCGAGGATATCGGCGCCACCCGCTTGCAGGACGCGCTGGACTACGCCGGCGGCGTCGGCCGTGCCAACAACTTCGGCGGGCAAGGGCTCACCACCTTCACCGTGCGCGGCTTTACTACCGGCGAGTTCTACCGCAACGGTTTCCCGATCAACCGCGGCTACCCGAACATGCCCGATGCCAACACCATCGAGCGCCTGGAAGTGCTGCGCGGCCCGGCGACCATGCTCTACGGGCGGGGTGATCCGGGCGGCACTTTCAACGTGGTGACCAAGCAGCCGCTGGCCGAACGCACCGTGACTCTTGGCAGCCAGTTGAACGACCAAGGTATGAAACGCGGCACACTGGATGCTTCCGGCCCGTTGGATGAAGAAGGCCGTCTGGCCTACCGCTTGAACGTGGTAGGCGAGGGCGGCGAGACCTTCCGTGATCAGGTGGAAACCGAACGCTACGGCGTGACCCCGGTGATCACCTGGCAGGCCACCGACGACACCAAGGTGATCTTCGAAGGTGACTTCATGCGCAACAATCACCCGTTGGACCGTGGCTTGACGCGCTTCGCCACGCAGAAAGGCACGGCGTCCCGCGATACCTTCTGGGGTGATAAAGACGTTGGCAAATTGCACAACGACAACAGCATGGCTCAGTTGCGTTTCGAGCATCTGCTCAATGACAACTGGACCCTGGGCGGCGGTTTTCAATGGCTCGACGGTACGTTGCAGGGCAACGCGATTGAAGCCAACAGCCTGGCTGCCGACGGGCACACGCTCAACCGCAACTTCAACTACCGCAAGCTGGAGTGGACCGACAAGGACACCCAGCTCAACCTCACCGGGCATTTTTCCACGGGTGGGTTCGAGCACACCTTGCTCACAGGCGTCGAGTTTGAGGATTACGACTACAAGTCAATTATCCAGCGTTCGTCCGCTGCCTACACCAGTGATATTTTCAACCCGGTCTATGGCAAGCCACGGCCTGCACTCACCAGCACGCCTACTCATGACAAGGAAAACCTCAAGACCTACGCCGCCTTCGTTCAGGATCAGGTTGCCCTGACTGAACGTCTAAAAGTCCTGGCTGGCGCTCGTTTCGAGCGTTTTGAGCACCAGTATGAGAGCTACGTGCCGGGCACAAAAAACTGGGAAGCCAGCGATAACGCTGTAACACCACGGGTGGGTGTGATCTACGACCTTACCGACTCACTGGCCGTCTACGCCGATGCTGCGCGTTCATTCAAGCCCAATACGGGCGCCGCCCGCACGGGTGAAGGCTTTGAACCGGAGAAAGGCAAGTCTTATGAAATGGGCATCAAGTGGGAAGCGCTGGATCACCAGTTGAGTGTCGACGCTGCGATTTATCAGATCGACAAAAAGAACGTGCTGACCACTGATCCTGCGGACCCCACCGCCACCTTCAGGGTCGCAGCGGGGCAGGTGCGCAGCCGTGGTCTTGACTTGAACGTCGCCGGCAACCTTACGCCAGAGTGGCGCGTGATCGGTGGTTACGCCTACGTGGACGCCGAAGTGACCAAGGACAACACACTCCGTGTCGGTACGCACCTGGCCAACATCCCGCGCAACAGCTTCAGTCTGCTGAACGTCTACGAATTCCAGGACGGCAGCCTTAAAGGGCTTGGGCTGGGCGCGGGGGCGAAATATGTTGATGAGCGTGTCGGCCAGACCTCCAACACCCCGTTTACCATGGACGCCTACACCGTGGTCGACCTGCTTGGCTACTACAAGGTCAACGACAAAGTGCGGCTCAACCTGGATGTGAAGAACCTGTTCAATCGTGACTTTGAAGAGGGCGCGTTCGGCAACTTCTACGCCTACCCAGGCGCGCCACGCACAGTGCAGGTGGGCATCGCTTACACCCTGTGAATCAATAACACGATGGCCTGGCACACCGCATATCCCTGTGGGAGCGGGCAAGCCCGCTCCCACATTTGGATTGATTTAAACCTGATAGAGCGTGGTTGATGGCTTGCCCATTACAGCGGCGTCAACACATTCATCACCGTATCCAACGCCACCCGCGTGTCATCCAGCTGCACCAGTGACGCATGCCGCGCCCCAAGCGCATCACGGTTCTGGATCGCGGTAAGGATCGCCTTGTGCCGGGGCAGGCTCAGGCCCTGGATATCCGGGCGGCGGTTGGTGATGTTGATCGACTCGCGCAACGGCAGCGACAGCATGTTGCACATGTAGGCCAGCAGGTCGTTGCGGGTGGCGTCGGCAATCGCGCGGTGGAAGTCCAGGTCGGCTTGCAGCAACTGTTCGTGGGTCTGCGCGGTTTCCATGCCCAGGTAAGCTTGCTCGATGGTGGCGATGTCTTCGTCGGTGGCGGTGGTCGCAGCCATGGCGGCGATTTCCGGTTCGAGAATGCGCCGCACGCCGGCCAAGGTGTTGAAGAATTCGCTGTGCGGCGTGGACTGCATCAACCAGGACAACACGTCCGGGTCGAGCAGGTGCCATTTCAAGCGCGGCCGCACCACCGCGCCCACCCGGGGCTTGGAATACACCAGGCCCTTGGCGCTGAGCACGCGGGTAGCCTCACGCAACACCGAGCGGCTGACCTTGTACTCTTCGCAGAGCGTGGCCTCCATGGGCAACCGTTCTTCAGGCTTGAAGCGACCGGAAACGATGTGCATGCCCAAATCCTGAACGATCTGGGCATGCTGGCTCTTGCGCGGCTTGGGCGGCTGGTGATCCATGACGACAGGGAGGCTCTGGCTTAAAGACGCGGCATCATAGCATCCCAATTAGTGGGAATGCCTTGGGACTTCCGCCCCACGGCAACCCACCAGGAAGTCAAAATCACAGCCCTGATCGGCCTGCAGCACATGGTCGATATACAGCTGGCGATAGCCGCCGACGATCAGCTTCTCGGGTGGTGCCAGGTCGGCCATGCGTGCCGCCAGCTCTGCGTCGGGGATGTCCAGGTGCAGGCGGCCGTTGGCGCAGTCCAGTTCGATCCAGTCACCTTCCTTCACTGTGGCCAACGGACCGCCGGCCGCAGCCTCCGGCGCCACATGCAACACTACCGTGCCGTAGGCCGTGCCGCTCATGCGCGCGTCGGAGATCCGCACCATATCCGTTACGCCTTGGGCCAGCAGCTTGGCGGGCAAGCCCATGTTGCCGACTTCGGCCATGCCTGGGTAACCCTTGGGGCCGCAGTTTTTCATGACCAGGATCGAGTTGGCGTCGACGTCCAGTTCCGGGTCGTTGATGCGTGCCTTGTACATGTCGAAGTTCTCGAACACCACGGCGCGGCCTCGGTGCTGCATCAGTTCAGGGCTGGCGGCGGACGGCTTGAGGACTGCACCGAGCGGTGCCAGGTTGCCGCGCAGCACGCAGATGCCGCCGTCGGCGCGGATCGGGTTATCGAGGGTGCGGATCACCTCGTCCTGGCCGTAGATCGGCGAGTCCTGGGTGTTCTCGCCCAGGGATTTACCGTTGACGGTCAGTGCGTTCGGATGGGGGATCAGGTTGGCTTCACCGAGGCGGCGGAGTACGGCAGGCAGGCCGCCGGCATAGTAGAACTCTTCCATCAGGAAGCGCCCCGACGGTTGCAAATCAACGATGGTCGGCATGCCACGGCCGATGCGGGTCCAGTCATCCAGGTCGAGTTCGACGCCTATGCGTCCGGCGATGGCCTTCAAATGGATCACCGCGTTGGTCGAACCGCCAATGGCGGCATTCACGCGGATCGCGTTTTCAAACGCTTCTTTAGTGAGGATCTTCGACAGCTTCAAATCTTCGCGCACCATCTCCACCGCGCGCATGCCGGACATATGCGCCAGCACATAACGTCGTGCATCCACCGCCGGAATCGCTGCGTTGTGGGGCAGGGAAGTGCCCAGTGCCTCGGCCATGCAGGCCATGGTCGACGCAGTGCCCATGGTGTTGCAGGTGCCCGCCGAGCGCGACATGCCGCCCTCGGCCGCGAGGAAATCGTCCAGGGTAATGGTGCCGGCCTTGACCTGTTCGCTGAGCTGCCACACCACGGTGCCCGAGCCGATGTCCTGGCCTTTGTGCTTGCCGTTGAGCATCGGCCCGCCGGTGACCACGATAGCCGGCACGTCGCAACTGGCGGCGCCCATCAGCAGGGCCGGGGTGGTTTTGTCGCAGCCGGTCAACAGCACCACGCCGTCAATCGGGTTGCCGCGAATCGCTTCCTCCACGTCCATGCTCGCCAGGTTGCGCGTGAGCATGGCGGTGGGGCGCAGGTTCGATTCGCCATTGGAGAACACCGGAAATTCCACCGGGAAACCACCGGCCTCGATCACGCCGCGTTTGACGTGCTCGGCAATCTGGCGGAAATGCGCGTTGCACGGCGTCAGCTCCGACCAGGTGTTGCAGATGCCGATGATCGGTTTGCCATGGAACTGATGGTCGGCAATGCCCTGGTTCTTCATCCAGCTGCGGTACATAAAGCCGTTCTTGTCGGCAGTACCAAACCACTGGGCGGAGCGTAGGCCGGGCTTTTTATCAGACATGATCGATTCTCTTATTGTATGACTATATGTTCTATGCGTGCTTAAACATAAGCGCAAAAACGCTGCTTTGGAAGAGTTGTTTTGCAAATAGTCATACTATATAGTCGACTTCAACTGAGGCATGACCCTGGCGGATTTTCGCGAGAGGCGTCCCCCGAGCTTCTATAAAAACAACAATCGGAGATCGACCCCATGAGCCAGGAGCTGCGGCTTATTCGGCGCATCACGCTGAAACTGATTCCCTTCCTGATCCTGCTGTACCTGATCGCCTATGTGGACCGTTCCGCCGTGGGTTTCGCCAAGTTGCACATGGGCGCCGACGTCGGCATTGGCGACGCCGCCTACGGCTTGGGCGCAGGGTTGTTCTTCATTGGCTACTTTCTCTTCGAGATCCCTAGCAACCTGATGCTTGATCGCTTTGGCGCGCGGCGCTGGTTTGCGCGGATCATGATCACCTGGGGCACCATCACCATCGGCATGGCCTTCGTGCAGGGGCCGCACAGCTTCTACGTGATGCGCTTTTTGCTCGGCGCGGCGGAGGCGGGGTTCTTTCCGGGCGTTCTCTACTACATCACCCAGTGGTTCCCGGTGCGCCATCGCGGCAAGATCCTCGGGCTGTTCATCCTGTCCCAACCTATCGCGATGATGATCACTGGCCCGGTGTCCGGCGGTTTGCTGGGCATGGACGGCATTCTTGGCCTGCATGGCTGGCAGTGGCTGTTTATCGTGATCGGCACCCCGGCGATCCTGCTCACCTGGCCGGTGCTGCGCTACCTGCCGGACGGCCCCAAGCAGGTCAACTGGATGAGCGAGGACGAGAAAACCTGGCTGACCGGCGAGCTCGCCAAAGACCTGCAAGCCTACGGCCAGACCCGCCACGGCAACCCGCTGCATGCCTTGAAAGACAAGCGCGTGCTGCTACTGGCGCTGTTCTACCTGCCGGTGACCTTGAGCATCTACGGCCTGGGCCTGTGGCTGCCGACCCTGATCAAGCAATTCGGCGGCAGCGACCTTACCACTGGTTTCATCTCTGCCGTGCCGTACATCTTCGGCATCATCGGCCTGCTGATCATCCCACGCAGTTCCGACCGTTTGAATGACCGCTACGGCCATCTCGCCGTGCTCTACGTGCTGGGCGCCATCGGCCTGTTCTGCAGCGCCTGGCTCAGCGTGCCGGTGCTGCAAATGGCCGCGCTGTGCCTGGCGGCGTTCGCGATGTTTTCCTGCACGGCGGTGTTCTGGACTTTACCGGGACGGTTCTTTGCCGGTGCCAGTGCGGCGGCAGGTATCGCGTTGATCAACTCGGTGGGCAACCTCGGCGGCTATATCGGCCCGTTCGTGATCGGCGCACTCAAGGAATACACCGGCAACCTGGCGTCGGGCTTGTACTTTTTGTCCGCAGTGATGGTGTTTGGCTTGCTGCTGACGGGTGTGGTCTACCGCCAGCTGGAGCGCAAGCACGTGCTGCCTGCCGACCAATTTGCCGCCAGTGCCCGTGGCGCTACACGTACTTGATTCAGGAGAAATGGCATGCGTTTAGTTCAGTTTGAATTGCGTAACGGTGAGCGCCGCGTCGGCGTGGTAGAAGGCAGCAAAGTGCGTGAGGTCAACAGCGCCCGCACTGTGCGCGAACTTGCCCTGGCTGCGATAGAAGCCGGTGTCGGCCTGGCGCAACAGGTGGACAGCCTGGGCCTGGGCGACAGCTACGACTACGCCACCTTGCTGGCCGACCTGAAAATACTGCCGCCACTGGACCACCCGGACCCGGCTCACATGCTGATCAGCGGCACTGGCCTGACCCACCTGGGCAGCGCCTCGGCGCGGGACAAGATGCACCAGGCCGGGGATGACACTGCGTTGACCGACACCATGCGCATCTTCAAATGGGGCGTGGAGGGCGGCAAGCCAGAGTCCGGCCAGGCGGGCGTACAACCGGAGTGGTTCTACAAGGGCGACGGCAGCATTGTGGTGCGCCCCGGCGCTGCCTTCCCGTCGCCTCCCTTCGCGGAAGATGCCGGCGAAGAACCGGAAATCGGCGGCCTCTACGTCATCGGCCCGGACAGCAAGCCCTATCGCGTTGGTTTCGCGGTGGGCAACGAGTTCTCCGATCACGTCATGGAACGCAAGAACTACCTGTACCTGGCCCATTCCAAGTTGCGCAGTTGCAGCTATGGCCCTGAGTTGCGTGTGGGCGAGTTGCCCCAACACTTGGCGGGCACCAGCCGCATTCTGCGCGATGGCGAAGTGATCTGGCAGAACGAATTCCTCAGCGGCGAAGCCAACATGTGCCACAGCTTGGAAAACCTCGAATACCACCACTTCAAGTACCGCCAGTTCCTCACGCCGGGCGATGTGCACGTCCACTTCTTCGGCACCGCGACCCTGTCATTCGCTGACGGTATCCGCACCCAGCCGGGCGATGTGTTCGAGATCAGCCAGGCCGAGTTCGGCGCGCCGCTGGTCAACCGTGTCGGCAGCAGCGATGCGGCCTTCGAACCCGGCAACGTCATCACCCTATAAAGGAGAACCCTATGACCTCGTTCCTCGGCCACAACTACATCGGCGGCCAACGCAGCGCCAACGGCAGCATCACCTTGCAAAGCGTCGACGCCACCACTGGCGAAGCCTTGCCCCAGGTGTTCTACCAGGCCACGCCACAGGAAGTCGATGCCGCCGCCAAGGCTGCCGCGCAGGCTTATCCAGAGTACCGTGCGTTGAGTGCGGCACGTCGTGCGCAGTTCCTGGATGCGATAGCCGATGAACTGGACGCGTTGGGGGATGAGTTTGTCGAGCTGGTCTGCCGCGAAACCGCCTTGCCCGCCGCGCGTATCAAGGGTGAGCGCGGGCGTACCAGTGGCCAGATGCGCCTGTTCGCCAACGTGTTGCGTCGCGGTGATTTCTACGGCGCGCGCATCGACAAAGCGCTGCCTGATCGCCAGCCCCTGCCGCGCCCGGATTTGCGTCAATACCGCATCGGCCTGGGGCCGGTGGCCGTGTTTGGTGCGAGCAACTTTCCCTTGGCGTTCTCCACGGCGGGCGGCGACACCGCCGCCGCGCTGGCGGCAGGCTGCCCGGTGGTGTTCAAAGCCCACAGCGGGCACATGGCGACGGCCGAGTGTGTTGCCGATGCAATCATCCGGGCGGCCGAAACTACCGAGATGCCCGCCGGTGTGTTCAATATGATCTTCGGTGGCGGCGTCGGCGAAGCGCTGGTCAAGCATCCGGCGATCCAGGCGGTGGGCTTTACCGGTTCGCTCAAAGGCGGCCGTGCGTTGTGCGACATGGCGGCAGCGCGCCCGCAGCCGATCCCGGTGTTTGCCGAGATGTCGAGCATCAACCCGGTGATCGTGCTGCCTCAGGCATTAACTGCACGGGCCGAAAGCGTGGCACGCGACCTGACTGCCTCGGTAGTCCAAGGCTGCGGCCAGTTCTGCACCAACCCCGGCCTGGTGATTGGCATCGCCTCGCCTGAATTCACCGCGTTCACCCAACAAGTCGCACAACTGATCGGCGACCAACCGGCACAGACCATGCTCAACGCCGGCACCCTGGGCAGCTATGGCAAGGGCCTGGAAAAACTTCTGGCACATCCGGGCATCCAGCACCTGGCGGGCCGCCAACAGGCCGGCAACCAAGCGCAACCGCAGTTGTTCACGGCCGATGCAAATCTGTTGATCGACGGCGATGAAGTGCTGCAGGAAGAAGTCTTCGGTCCTACCACCGTGTTTGTCGAAGTCGCCGACCAGGCCCAGCTCAGCACGGCTTTGCAGGGGCTGCACGGTCAACTCACCGCCACGATCATTGGCGAGCCGGCTGACCTGCAACAGTTCGCCGAACTCACGCCGCTGCTGGAACAGAAGGTCGGCCGCATCCTGCTCAACGGATACCCGACCGGCGTGGAGGTCTGCGATTCGATGGTGCACGGGGGGCCGTACCCCGCGACGTCGGACGCCCGTGGCACCTCGGTCGGCACCTTGGCCATCGACCGTTTCCTGCGCCCCGTGTGCTTCCAGAATTACCCTGATAGCCTGCTGCCTGAAGCGTTGAAAAACGCCAACCCGTTGCGTATCCAGCGGCTGGTGGATGGCACGCCATCTCGCGACCCGCTGTAACGCGCACCTGAGAACAACAACAATCCAGGAGGCATCATGTCGTGTATCGCCGTTACCCCGCACCGTGCGCAGTTGGGCGAAGGTCCGTTCTGGGACGCGCCCACTCAGGCGCTGTACTGGGTCAATATCGCCGGTAAACAGGCGCTGCGCCTGATGGACGGGCAATTGCAGGTGTGGCAGTTGCCCGAGCATGTCTCGGCCTTCATCCCGTGTGAAAGCGGCGATGCGTTGGTGACCTTGAGCAGCGGCGTGTATCGCCTTGACCTGGCCACCGAAGCCCTGACCCTGCTGTGCGTCGCGGACCCGCAACCGGGCAACCGTGGCAATGAAGCGCGCTGCGATGCCCAGGGCCGCCTCTGGCTGGGGACCATGCAGAACAATATCGGCGAGCGGGGCGAAGACCTGCCCGTCACCCGGCGTTCCGGCGGCCTGTTCCGTATCGATGCCGATGCGCTGGTGACGCCGTTGCTCAGTGGCCTGGGCATTCCCAATACCTTGCTGTGGAGCGACGACGGCCGCCACGTGCAGTTTGGCGACAGCCTGGATGGCACGCTGTACCGGTATGGAATTCAAGCGGACGGCCAACTCGATCCCGCGCAACGCTGGTTCGGCCCCCACGAACGCGGCGGGCCGGATGGCTCGGCCATGGACGTCGACGGCTATCTCTGGAACGCCCGCTGGGACGGCAGTTGCCTGTTGCGCCTCACGCCCGACGGCGAAGTGGACCGCATCATCGAGCTGCCCGTCAGCCGTCCCACCAGTTGCGTGTTTGGTGGGCCGAACCTCACCACCCTCTATATCACCAGTGCCGCCAGCCCTTTGGATCACCCCCTGGATGGTGCGGTATTGGCCATCGAGGTCGACGTGCCAGGCAAGCCCTGTCACCGCTTTGCCGGATAAGTCCCCCTTTAAAAACAACAACAAGGAGTCACCCGTATGAATCGTCGTCGTGGTTTGCGTTCCCTGTGCTGCGCCGCTGTGGCGGTCTCGGCCATGAGCTTGAGCGGGCTGTTGCTGGCCGCTGAAGAAGTGAAGATCGGTTTCCTGGTCAAGCAGGCCGAGGAGCCGTGGTTCCAGACCGAGTGGGCCTTTGCCGAGAAAGCCGGCAAGGAACATGGCTTCACCGTGATCAAGATCGCCGTGCCCGACGGTGAGAAAACCCTCTCGGCCATCGACAGCCTGGCCGCCAACGGCGCCAAGGGCTTTGTGATCTGCCCGCCGGACGTGTCCCTCGGCCCGGCCATCGTCGCCAAAGCCAAGGCCAACGGTTTGAAAGTCATCGCGGTGGATGACCGTTTCGTCGATGCCAAAGGCAACTTCATGGAAGACGTACCGTACCTGGGCATGGCCGCCTTTGAAGTGGGCCAGAAGCAGGGCGCCGCCATGGCCGCTGAAGCGAAAAAACGCGGCTGGGACTGGAAGGACACCTATGCGGTGATCAATACCTTCAACGAGCTCGACACCGGTAAGAAACGTACCGATGGCTCGGTCAAATCCCTGGAAGAAGCCGGCATTCCCAAGGATCACATCTTGTTTACGGCGGCCAAGACCCTGGATGTCCCAGGCTCCATGGACGCGACGAACTCGGCCCTGGTGAAACTGCCCAGCGGCGCGAAAAACCTGATCATCGGCGGCATGAACGACAACACCGTGCTCGGCGGCGTGCGCGCGACTGAAAGCGCCGGCTTCAAGGCGGCCAACGTGATTGGCATCGGCATCAATGGCACCGACGCCATCGGCGAACTGAAAAAACCGAGCAGCGGCTTCTTCGGCTCGATGCTGCCGAGCCCGCACATTGAGGGCTACAACACCGCGCTGATGATGTACGAGTGGGTCACTAAAGGCACTGAACCGGCGAAGTACACGGCCATGGACGAGGTCACCCTGATCACCCGTGACAACTTCCAGGCTGAACTGACCAAGATCGGGCTGTGGCAATGACCGCTGCCGCCTTGCGATTTGACGGTATCGGCAAAACCTTTCCCGGGGTCAAAGCGCTGGATGGCATCAGCTTCAGCGCCCACCCAGGCCAGGTGCACGCGCTGATGGGCGAAAACGGCGCGGGCAAGTCGACGCTGCTGAAGATCCTCGGCGGCGCCTACATTCCCAACAGCGGCACGCTGCAGATCGGCGAGCAGGTCATGGCCTTCAAAAACGCTGCTGACAGCATTGCCAGCGGCGTGGCGGTGATCCATCAGGAATTGCACCTGGTGCCGGAAATGAGCGTGGCCGAAAACCTGTTCCTCGGGCACTTGCCGGCGCGTTTTGGCGTGGTCAACCGAGGGCTCCTGCGCAAGCAGGCCCTCGCTTGCCTCAAGGGGTTGGCGGATGAAATCGATCCGGCCGAAAAGCTCGGGCGCCTGTCCCTGGGCCAGCGCCAACTGGTGGAAATCGCCAAGGCGCTGTCCCGTGGCGCCCATGTGATTGCGTTTGATGAGCCCACCAGCAGCTTGTCGGCGCGGGAAATCGACCGCTTGATGGCGATCATCACGCGCCTGCGGGATGAGGGCAAAGTGGTGCTCTACGTGTCGCATCGTATGGAGGAAGTGTTCCGTATCTGCAACGCGGTGACGGTGTTCAAGGACGGCCGTTATGTGTGCACCTTCGACGACATGAGTGCGCTGACCCATGATCAATTGGTGACCTGCATGGTCGGTCGCGATATCCAGGACATCTACGACTACCGCCCGCGTGAGCACGGCGAGGTAGCGCTCAAGGTCGACAGCCTGCTGGGGCCCGGCCTGCGCGAGCCGATCAGCTTCAACGTGCGCAAGGGCGAGATTCTCGGCCTGTTCGGGCTGGTGGGGGCAGGGCGCACGGAGCTGTTCCGTCTGCTCAGCGGCCTGGAGCGTGCCAGCGCCGGGCAACTGCACCTTTGCGGCGAGCCGCTGCATCTGCAGTCACCACGGGATGCGATCGCCGCTGGCGTGCTGTTGTGCCCGGAAGACCGCAAGAAGGAGGGCATCATTCCGCTGTCCAGCGTCGCCGAGAACATCAATATCAGCGCGCGGGGCGCCCATTCCATGTTTGGGTGGCTGCTGCGCGACGGCTGGGAGAAGGGCAACGCCGACCAGCAGATCAAGGCCATGAAGGTCAAGACGCCCACCGCTGCGCAGAAAATCATGTACCTCTCCGGCGGCAACCAGCAAAAAGCCATTCTCGGCCGCTGGCTGTCGATGCCGATGAAAGTGTTGCTGTTGGACGAGCCCACCCGTGGCATCGATATCGGCGCCAAGGCCGAGATCTATCAGATCATCCATAACCTCGCTGCACAGGGCATTGCGGTGATCGTGGTGTCCAGCGACCTCATGGAAGTGATGGGCATCGCCGACCGCATCCTGGTGCTGTGCGAAGGCGCGCTGCGCGGCGAACAAACCCGCAAACACGCGACTGAATCCAACCTGCTGCAATTGGCCTTGCCGCGCAGCCTGGCGAACTGAGAGACGATTATGACCACTCAACACAACGTGCTGCCCACCGCGCGCAAGCCCCTGGACCTGCGCGCATTGCTGGACAACTGGGCGATGCTGCTGGCCGCCGTGAGTATCTTTTTGCTGTGCGCCTTGCTGATCGACAACTTCCTTTCACCGTTGAACATGCGCGGGCTTGGCCTGGCGATTTCGACCGTGGGCATTGCTGCGTGCACCATGCTGTTCTGCCTGGCGTCGGGGCACTTCGACCTGTCGGTGGGCTCGGTCATCGCCTGCGCCGGGGTGGTGGCGGCGATTGTGATGCGCGACACCGACAGCGTCATGCTCGGCATTGGCGCAGCGTTGCTGATGGGCCTGATGGTGGGGCTGATCAACGGCATCGTGATCGCCAAGCTGCGGGTCAATGCGCTGATTACCACGCTGGCGACCATGCAGATCGTGCGTGGCCTGGCGTACATCTTTGCCAACGGCAAGGCGGTGGGCGTGTCCCAGGATCAGTTCTTTGTCTTCGGTAACGGCCAGTTGTTTGGCGTGCCGGTGCCGATCCTGATCACCATTTTGTGCTTCCTGTTCTTCGGCTGGCTGCTCAACTACACCACCTACGGGCGCAACACCATGGCCATTGGCGGCAACCCGGAAGCGGCGTTGCTGGCGGGCGTGAATGTGGACCGCACCAAGATTCTGATCTTTGCCGTGCACGGGGTGATCGGGGCGTTGGCCGGGGTGATCTTGGCGTCGCGCATGACCTCCGGCCAGCCGATGATTGGCCAGGGCTTTGAGCTGACGGTGATTTCGGCGTGCGTGCTGGGCGGGGTTTCGTTGAGTGGCGGAGTAGGGATGATCCGCCATGTGATCGCCGGAGTGCTGATTTTGGCGATCATCGAGAATGCGATGAACCTGAAGAACATCGACACCTTCTATCAGTACGTGATCCGGGGGTCGATCCTGCTGCTGGCTGTAGTCATCGACCGCATGAAACAACGCTGAGCCCAAGCCTTGTGGAGATTCAAAAGTGGGAGGGGGCAAGCCCCCTCCCACATTTTCAGTCCGCGGAGAATTTGAAGACGGTGTTCTGGGTGTAGGTCTGCCCTGGATTCAGGCGGGTAGACGCGAACTTCGGCTGATTAGGCGCATCCGGAAAATGCTGGGTCTCCAGGGTGAAACCGCTCCAGTGCAGATAGGTCTTCCCAGCCTTGCCCTTCACCGACCCATCCAGGAAGTTGCTGGTATAAAACTGCACCCCAGGCTCCGTGGTAAACAGCTGCAAGCGCCGCCCCGATTCAGGATCATGCACCTCAGCCGCAAGCTGCTTCACATCACCTTTGTTATCCAGCGCCCAGTTGAAATCAAATCCACCTTGCTTCGGCTCGGCAAACTTGAGCTGCGGGTGATCGTCCTTGATGTGCTGGCCGATGGGCGTCGGTTTCAGGAAGTCCATCGGCGTGCCCTTGACGGGCGCCAGTTCCCCGGTAGGGATCAAGGTGGCATTCACCGGTGTGTAATGGCTGGCGTGCAACGTGGCAACCTGCTTGAGGATGTCGCCATTGCCCGCGCCGGCCAGGTTGAAGTAGCTGTGATTGGTGAGGTTGAGCACCGTGGGTTTGTCGGTGGTGGCCTTGTAGTCGATGTGCAGTTCATTGTTGTCGTTGAGGCGGTAGGTGACCTCGGTTTTCAGGTTGCCGGGGAAGCCCATTTCACCGTCCTTGGACAGGTAGGTGAGGGTCACGCCCACCGAGTCCTTGGCCTTGACGGGCGTGGCTTTCCACACGTGTTTGTCGAAGCCCTGGGCGCCGCCGTGCAGCGAATTGGGGCCGTCGTTGAGCGGCACCTGGTAGCGTTTGCCGTCGAGCTCAAAGGCGCCGCCGGCCAGGCGATTGCCGAAGCGCCCGATGGTCGCGCCGAAGAATGCAGTGCCGCTTTGATAGCCCTGCACGTCGTCGAAGCCCAGCACCACGTCTTCGACCTTGCCGTGTTTGTCCGGCACCTTGAGCGACTGCAGCACGCCGCCATAGGTGATTACCGTGGCTTGCATGCCGTGGCTGTTGCGCAGGATGTACTGTTCGACGGCAGTGCCGTCATTGGTTTTACCGAAGGGCTTGTGCTCACTGGTGAGGCCTGCGGCCTGGGTGCCGCCGCTGGCGATCAGCATGGACATCGCCAGGCCCGACAGCAGGTATCGAGGGTGCTTCATGATCGAACTTCCTTTTGTTGTTTTGAGTGGAATAGTTCTACTAATGTGCGATATTTTGTCGATATAGCAGCGAATTTATAGCCTTTAACGCCATTTTTGCAAAATAAAATAAGACTAATTAAATGAGGCAAGCTTTTATGACCAGTCAGCACGCTGTTTACCCCGACCTCGAAGGCAAGACGGTCCTGATCTCTGGAGGCGCCTCAGGCATTGGCGAATTCATGGTGCGCGCCTTCGCTGCGCAAGGTGCCAAGGTCGGCTTTGTCGACCGCGCGCAAAGCCAGGGCGAACGCCTGGCGGCGTTGCTGAGTTCGCGAGGGCACACGGTGGAATTCGTGAACTGCGACATCACCGACGAGATCGCCTACAAGGCCGCCATCACACGCTTCGAACACTCCCTGGGACCGATCACGGTGCTGGTGAACAACGCCGCCAATGACGTACGCCACAGCTTGGAAGAAGTCGACTCGGAAATGTTCGACCGGCTCATCTCCGTCAACCTCAAGCACGCCTTCTTCGCCGCCAAGGCCGTGGTGCCGATGATGAAAAACGCGGGCGGCGGGGCGATCATCAACCTCGGCTCCGTCGGCTGGATGATGGCTTCCGCCGGCTACCCGGTGTATGCCGCCAGCAAGGCCGCCGCCCACGGCATGACTCGCGCCCTGGCGCGGGAGCTGGGGCCGAGCCGGATCCGTGTGAATACGCTGGTGCCGGGTTGGGTGATGACGGAAAAACAACTGGCGATGTGGGTCGACGATGCGGCCAAGGAGCTGATCAGCCGCAGCCAGTGTTTGCCGGGCAGCGTGCTGCCGGAACACATCGCCAATATGGCGTTGTTTCTCGCCTCCGATGCCTCGGCGATGTGTTCGGCGCAGAACTTTATTGTGGATGGCGGTTGGGTTTAACCGCGTCGCACCCTCCATCCGAATGTCGACTTCAATGGACTGCTCTTGCGCAGGAGCAGTCTGTCAACACGCGTGTGCATAAACTCCTCCCCCTCCCGCCAATATGCGTTAGCCGACGAATGGTCAAGCGCGCCAGTGAGCATTCGGGTGCCCTTCGGACCGGTCAGTCGAGCTGTCGGCCAACAGCTTGAAATCAAGACAATTTTGCCGATGAAGGCGCTTCGATCTGGTAGTGGATGTTAACTGACAGTGTAGTTCTACTTAAATCTAAGCGTATTTTTAACGGTCTATATCGTTCGTATTGGTAGTTTAGGTTAACTATATGCGTTCTTGAACCTAGACATCGCCAAGGCGTCGGGCGTATGGTTTTGATCATTGGATCCGAAAGATCGCTGCTCCATACCTAAGCCGCATCAGGCCCCGTTTCATAAGGAGATGAACTATGCGCGAAAGGTATTCATCGGGCTCCAGCTGGGAGGAAGTGTTCGGGTTTTCCCGGGCGGTTCAAGTGGATGACACCCTATACATATCCAAGACGGGCGCACTCGGGCCCGACGGAATCATCGTCGCGTCCAATGTCGCCGGGCAGACTCGCGTCATCCTGGAAAAGATCAGCCGCATCCTGCAGGACGCCGGTTTCGCCCTCGCAGACGTGGTGCAAAGCCGCATGTACCTGACGCAATTGACGGAGTGGCGGCAGGCGGCCGAGGTCCATGGCGCCTTCTTTCGTGATATCCGGCCGGCGTTCACGCTGTTGCATGTGCTGCCTTTCCCCGAGCCGCAAATGCTGGTGGGCATTGAAGTGGTTGCCCAACGGAATCGTTGACGGAGAGCGTTGATATGAGCCTATCCGACACGCGATCCGTCACGGCTTTTGTGGCTGTCGCCGCAGGGCTGTCCATCGCCAACAATTACGTGTTGCAGCCTGTGCTGCCGGCCATCGCGGTCTCGTTGAACATCCCCGTGTCGGCCACCGGTTTGATCGCCGGCAGTACCCAGGTTGGATACATGCTTGGGATCATGCTGCTGGTGCCCCTTGGCGATTCGCGGAACAAGCGCAGCGTAGTCAGCCTTCAATTTCTGGTGTTGGGCTTGGCATTGTTGCTGGCGGCTTGCGGCACGCACCTGTTGTACATGATCGGCCTCGGTGCCGTGATTGGCGCCATGGCCACCAATGCGGTGCAGCTCAACGCCCTAGGCTTTCAGATTGACCCGAAGGGCAGCACGGTCGGGCTGGTGGGTGCCGGTATCGCCGCCGGTATTCTGCTGGCGCGGTTCATGGGCGGTGTTCTGGCTGATCAATTCGGCTGGCGCGGGATGCTCGTGGTGGTGGGGCTGCTGATGCTGTTGCTGGCCTTGGCCAGTCGAGCCGTGTTGCCCTATATCGAAACCCGGCGCAGTGCCAGTTATCGGCAATTGCTCCTCGGCCTTGCGCCTCTGTTCATGCGCCACGAGGCATTACGCCGGGCTACGTTATTGGGAGGCTGTTGGTTTTTGATTTTCAGCTTGTTGTGGGTCGCATTGATGCTCCACGTCAGTAGCGCACCGATGTCGTTGAGCCCTTCACAGGCAGGCATGCTCGGCCTGGCCGGGCTGGCAGGATTATTGATGGCACGGCCGGCCGGAAAATGGGCAGACAGGTGGGGAAGCCGACAGGTGATTGGCGCCGGCTTCGGCATGACCGGACTGGGCGCGCTTGTGTTGCTGGTGTTTCCCTATTCTCTGCTCGCGATTATCGCGGGAGTGGTGCTGTTTGACTTGGGTTGCTTCAGCGCCCAAGTCGCCAATCAAACGACCGTGCTGAAAATAGACCCACTCCAGCGCAATAGCCTGTTTGCACTTTATATGTTTTTTTATTATGGCTGCGGCGCCATAGGGTCGATAGCTGCGCCGGTCATTCATGCTTATTTTGGCTGGGCCGGTATTTGTTGGACGAGTCTTTTACTTGCGTTGACGGGCGGCGTTGCCAACTACTTGATGCGTTCGCCTGACGCGCGCGCAGTTGTCGAACTTTCGATTGCCGATAGTGTTGATAAGTAAACTGCGCACGCATCACTAAGTTTTATTGATGGATGGACTGCTGTACTGCCAATAACTGTGTGGCGGGTGGGTTTAAACCGTGCCTGGATGCCGAAGGCATGCCTGATGTTCGGCGTCTTGTGTGGCTCTTTCAATCGTTGTACTGCATGGGTACTTCACTATGTTTTTCATACAACTGGCCGTTATATTACTTGCTTGTCACCTATTTGGTTGGCTGGCTGAGCGCCTTGGACAATGTCGCGTGGTGGGCGAGATCACCGCGGGTATCGTGCTCGGGCCGACGGTGTTCGGGCGTCTGGAATCATCCCTTGGTCAGTCCGTGGGCCTGTTTGAAACCCAGCACATCGGGTGGTTGGCGCATGTTGCCGACCTGGGGCTGATCTTCCTGATGTTCCAAGTCGGTGTGCACATCAATCAACGGCACCCCGAAGCATCGGCACAGGGGCGTTTCGCCGCCTTGGCGATTGCCCTGCTCGGGCTGGTTTTGCCCTTTGCCCTGGGCGTAGGCGTGGCACTGGTTGCCCATGAACACTTGGCGCCGACCTATTCGAAATGGGGGTTCGCCTGGTTCTGCGGTGTTGCGTTGGCGGTGTCTGCGGTGCCGGTCATGACGCGGATCGTCCAGAGCCTCGCCTTGCAGGAAACGCTGGTGGCCCACGTCACATTGCGTGCGGCTGTGATCACCGACGTAGTGGGCTGGGTGATATTGGGCGCGATAGTGTTTTGCTCCCGAGTGGATGGCAATCCCCTCGATGCTCGCTATTTCGCTGCGCAACTGCTGGTGGCATTCGTCGGTTTCTATGGCCTGACACGCTACCTGGTCATCCCCTTTATCCGCCGCGCCCAGGCGCGGGACGAGCACGCGGCGATCATGCCCATGGTGATCAGCTACGTATTGCTGTGTGCCTGGGTCACTGACTGGTTGGGCCTGCACTGTGCAATCGGAGCGCTGCTCGCCGGCTTGATGATGAAGCAGGTGCCTGAATTCACTCACTATTGGCGCAACCAGGTGGAAGGGTTTCTGAACTTTGTCCTGTTGCCGGTATTTTTCGCCTACGCCGGGATCAAAACCTCGTTCGCCAGCCTTGGCAGTCAGGAAAACCTGATCTGGCTCGGCGTATTCCTGGTGTGTGCATTTGTTGGCAAGTTCGGTGGCGCCTATCTGGGGGCGCGTGTCAGCGGTCTGCAACGGACCGATTCGGCCATTGTCGGTGCCCTGATGAATACCCGTGGGTTGATGGAGCTGATCATCCTGGCGATTGGCCTGGAACTCAAACTGATCTCGATCGATGCCTACACCATCCTGGTGTTCATGGCGCTGATTATTACTGCAACGACGACACCCTTGGTCCGGCGTCTGTTACGTCCGGATCCCCATGTATTTCTTTCGAAAGAAATGCTGCAAACGCGAAGTTCTCACTGACCTGTAATACCCGTTGTTTCCTTTGATAAAAGCGAGGTTTCCATGAGCGTACATACCCGGCAAGAAGTTATCGCGATTCTGAAGAAAATTGTTTCCGAAAAGTTGGACCTGGATATCCCGGAGTCGCATATAAAAGAGGAGGCGGGGTTCTCCTCGGAAGTGGGCGTGGACTCGATTGGTTTTATCGAACTGCGTTTTCAATGCGAAGAAGAATTCAAGATTAAGATCAGTGAAGAAGAGTTCGGGCCCGACAACTTCTTTAATTGCAAGACACTGTCTGACTTTATTGTCAACAAGCTTGAGGCTCATTGAAATGAATAGCCTTGTGTCAATCGAACGAAGCAGGGAGTTCTTTCCTGCCGATAAACTGTTGAATATTTCGGCCACCTCATCCGTAGGCGATCATTGCACAGCGACTGACACTTACACGGACTATCTGAGGTTCTGGCAAACCAGTCCGCTGCAGCCTGGACACGTCGTGGTCATCGCCTTGCCGAACACGATCGATGTACTGCACATGTTTTTCGCTGTGCTCAACAGCGGCCTGGTACCGGCGTTGATTGCGCCGACTACCCCGGCTGAGCGGTTTGGGCAGATCATCGAGGATTTCCAGGCCGCGGCGTTGGTGAAGTCGAGTCTGCGCATTGATGGTATTCCCCATGGGCCAGGCGCACGGGCTGAACTCATCGGTCGCTGGAGTGTGCTGATTTTCGATGCGCCGCGTATGCCGTCGACGCGACCTGGTGAGGTCATCATCACCACATCAGGCACTTCAGCGTCGTTCAGCAGCGGTTGCGTGCACCGGTTCGAATCGTTGCAAGCCAATGGCCTGCGACATGCCCACAGCATCGGGCTGCGTAAAGAGGATCGGGTGCTGGTCAATCTGCCGTTGTATTACTCGACGGCACTGGTGGCCCAAGCCATTGCGACCCTGACGCTGGACGCCCAGTTGGTCATCAGCGGTCCGCCCTTTTTACTGCCGCAATACACCCGCGATATCGCCGCGCATCGCATCACGGTCAGTTCGCTGACACCGGTGCTGTTGCGTCAGATCAATGCCTGCGAACCGTCCGGGTTACCGCCTGGGTTGCGCGTATTGAGCGTGGGGGGCGACCACGTACCGGCGGAGCAGGTGCAGCGTTGCCTGCAAGCAAACCCGCAATTGGAGCTGTATCTGACGTACGGCATCACCGAAGCCGGGCCCCGCGTGTCGACGTTGGCCGCCCACCGCGTCGACCCTGCCCGGTATGCCTCGGTGGGGCTACCGTTGGCGGGCACCCAAGTGAGGCTCGACTGGCTGTCCGAGAGCCCTTGGCAAGGGGAGTTGCTGGTGTCATCCAATACGTTGCTGCTCAGCAAAATCGGGCGCAGCGCGAAGTCGCCTCTGGTCGATATCGACGGGACGACATGGTTGCGCACCGGCGATATTTTTACCCAGGACGCGCAGGGGTATCTGTTTTTCAAAGGGCGTAAATCGGACTTCCTGGTGATCAACGATGAGAAGGTCAACCTTGGGGCGATCAAGCACATCTGCCGCACGCTGCCAGGGGTCATCAGTTGCCGAACGCTGGTCAAGCCGACACATCAGGCGCTGGCGGGATTCGAGCTGGAAGTGACGCTCGATCAGTCCATCGTGCCGTCCTGCGACGGCCCTTCGTTCAAGCAACACATATTGAAACTGCTCAAGCGCTACGAGCGCCCCGGCCGCATTGACCTGGTCTTTCAGGACGCCGGCTCCATCGTCAATTACAAGTAGGTGACTGCTATGAATGAACAGCTTACGGCTGCGGCCCGCGAAGTGATCAGTCGCTACGCGTTGTCCTCACTGGAGGATGTCATGGCGTTGATTCCCCGGTACATGTGTCATGTGCTGCAGGAGTCCGACCAGTTCGAGACCTACCCGCCCAATGTGGTCAAGTTGAAGTTCGACCCGAGCCAATGGGAGGCCTGCATCCAGCGCTATGAGCACTATCGGGACGTGGTGATTCCCGCGATCAGCCCGCTGGACTACCTCAACGCCATGCTCGACGAGGGGCCGCGGTTGCCGTGTTTCTGCTCGGAAATGGCCAACGTGGCGGGCGTGCTCGTCAGCCAGTTGCTCGGCCAGAAGGTCTACGCGGTGAGGAACATCTTCGTCAACTATCTGTACCTGCCACAGCGCTGGCATTGCATCAACGCGCTGATACAGGACAACCGTATCCGCTACTTCGATGCCTCGGCCTATGCCCAGGTACTGGACAAGAAGCGCCGCAAGATCGTCGAACCATCGCAGTTGCCGGGATTCAATGCCGCCGATATCGACGAAACCTTCATCCACAGCGACCGCTGGCTGCAAAGCGAGCCGTTTGCCCGGCGCATCGAGCTGGTCTCGGGCGAGTTGCTTGATAACTACTATCCCTCGCCAGTGAACGACAAGCCGGTTGACGAATTTCAACGGGTCTACGGCTGAGGCGACTCCCGATTTTTCTGCTGGAGGCACTATGAACAAGGTTGTAGTGACAGGTCTCGGATGGACCACCGCGTTAGGGTCTCAATTGCAGACCGTATGGGAGCGGCTGGTAGAAGGTCAGACAGGCATACGTGATCTGCCCGTCGAATATCCGCTCAAGAACACACTGGCAGGCTTCCTGCCGGACAGCGACATCGCCGAGCCGAAGGCACGGCTGCTGGATCTGACGCAACGCACGGTCAAGGCGGCATTGGACGATGCCCGAGTGGCCGTCAGCGGGCAAAACCCCCGGCAGTTTCTAATTGCCGGCACCAGCCTTGGGTATCGCCTGGACAGCCTGGCGTTTCATGAAGATCCGCTGCATGAATGGGTGGTGACCACCGCGCAGCAACTCGGTTTGCAGCCGTTGGCGCTGTCCACCGCGTGCTCGTCGGGCTCGGATGCGCTGATGCTGGGGGCTTACCTGATCCGAGCCGGGTTGGCCGACACCTGTGTCTGTGGCGGTGCGGATATCCTCGGCCGCTCCAAACGCCTGGCTCATACCGCGTTAGGCACCATGTCGGCGACTCGACTGCGGGCGTTCGACCAGCGTCACGACGGCACGCTGCTGGGGGAGGGCGCGGGGTTCCTGGTGCTGGAGCGTCAAGGGCAGGAGGCGCGCAAGCCCTATGCCTATCTGCTGGGCTGTGGCTCGGCCAATGATGCCGCCGGGCTGACTGCGCCGGACGAGCAAGGCACGGGTATTCGCCTGGCCTTGGACCGGTCTCTGGAGGAGGCGGGGATTCACCGTAACCAGATCGGCCTGGTCAATGCCCATGGCTCCGCAACCCTGACCAATGACCGGGTGGAAAGCGCAGCCTATGCCGATTACTTCAGCGGCTACCAGCCCATCGTCTTTGCCACGAAAGGCGCCTTTGGCCACACATTGGGCGCAACCGGGGCGTTGGAGGCGATTGCCTTGGTCAAGAGCCTGCAGACCGGAGTCGTGCCGCCCATTCACGGGCTTGAGACGCCGATCGCGAACCTGGATTTCCGCTTGCCCGTCGGCACGGCATTGCAGGCCCAGGCGCAGATCGGCCTGAGCCTCACCATCGGCTTTGGCGGGTTCAATACCAGCCTTGTGTTCCAACGCTACAGCTAAGTCACTTCAAGGAGGGTCTCATGAAAATCCTGGATCGTGCTCATGCCAGCAACTTCACCTACAACGACCTTGATGAAGGCTTGCGCAAAGGCCTCAAAAGCGCTGACCCGTCGGTCTACAGCGTGCTGTCCAGCGTCAGCGAGTTGTACCTCAAATACCACGAACGCCTCGACCCGGTGCGTGCTCAGGTCGGGTTCATTTATTACGGCAACGCTTACCCCAAGACCACTACCGGCAGGATCGTCGAAGGCCTGGCCAGCAAGGACCGTGTTTCGCCCTCGGACTTTATCAACGCCAATGCCGGAGCGGCGACCTCCATCTGTTGCACACGCTATGGCTTCCAGGGACCGACGCTGGTCCTGACCATGCCTGGACGTGACGTTCAAGCCATTGCCCGAGGCTTGGCCGACTATTGGCTAGCCACGGGCCAGGCCGACTATCTGTTTCTGGTCGAGGCCCAGACCGACAGCGTCGAGGTGCTTCACGTCAGCACCGAACTCCTACAGCGCGCAAGTGCGCACTTTCACTGAATCAATACCCACCGATCGAGGTTGTCATGGAAAACACTTACGACGTAGCCATCATTGGCAGTGGCATTGCCGGAACCATGTTGGGCGCTATCCTGGCCAAGGAAGGTGTGAGCGTGGTCATCATCGACGCTGGCACCCATCCGCGTTTTGCAGTGGGCGAATCGATGGTGCCCGAGAGCGCTGTGCTGTTGAAAATCCTGGCCAACCGTTACGCCATACCGGAGTTGGCCTACCCCGGCGAACTCAATTCGCTGATCAAGCATGTGGGTTCCTCATCGGCCGGGATCAAGTTGGCGTTCAGTTTTGCCTGGAACGGCAAACACCAGGAACATAACCCGCTGGATGTGGTGTCCACTCCGGTTATCGCCCCCGAGGCCCATCTGTTCCGACAGGATGTGGACGCCTATTACCTGGCCCTGGCCGCCAGGCTCGGCGCGACCATCAAGCAACAAGCGCGGATTCAGGATATTGAAGAAACCGCCGACGGCATGATCCTGAACCTGGGCCGCGAACAGCTCAGCGCACGCTACGTGGTAGACGCGGCGGGTTACCGTTCGCCCATCGCCGACAAGTACCAGCTACGCCAGGGCGCCCGGGAAATGCAGGCGCGTACCCGGTCGATCTTCACGCACATGACCGGGGTAAAGCTCTACGAAGAGGTCATCGCGTCGACCCAGGCTTCCGGTTCGCCTACACCCCTGGCGCAAAGCACGTTGCACCATATGTTCAAGGGCGGGTGGCTGTGGATCATCCCGTTCAACAATCATCCTCACTCCACCAACCCGCTATGCAGTATCGGGCTGCAGTTGGATATCGACGAGCATGGTCCTGCGGGTGATCCAGAGGTGGAGTTCAAGCAGTTTCTTGACGATCACCCTTCCGTTGCCCGGCATTTCGAGGGCGCGGCCAGGGTGCGCGAATGGACCGTAGCCCCGCGACTCAACTACACCAGCCGCGAAAGCGTAGGGGACCGTTATTGCTTGCTTGGGCATGCAGTGGGTTTTGTCGACCCCTTGTTTTCTCGTGGCCTGGTCAATACCTTCGAGTCGATTGCGCGGGTGGCACCGAAGATCCTCAAGGCGGTCCAGACTGACGTCTGGCGCAAAGAAGACTTTCTCTCTTATCAGGATTACAGCCTGGAAGTGGTGAAAGTGAACGACCGCCTGGTGGCCAACTCCTTTACCGCGTTCGACAGCTTCCCACTCTGGAATGCGTGGTTCAGGGTGTGGATCAGTGGCAGTTACATTGGCGTGCTGCGGTTTCGCAAGATTCTCTCCGACTACCTCAAGACCGGCGATAACGAGGCGTTGGAACAGGCGTTCGAGACGGCAACCTATGCCGGGCACCTGTCGATCGAGAGCCCGTATTACGAAGCGCTGTTTGAGGCCGCTTGCACCGCCATGGAAGCCTACCGTGCCGGCCAGCAGAGCGAAGCGCAGACCATCGAGGTATTGCAGCGCTTGTTCGAAGAGCAGCGCGAGCATTTGCCGATCGATTTCGCCGATTTCTCCAACCGCTTCATCTCCCGCGCGAGCCAGGAGTTTGCCGATTCGTTGCTCAAGTGGGCCAATGACGCACCGGGCGGGCTCAAGGCACGGTTTGACCGCGGCAATGCACCGGTCAAGTTCGACTTCCTCGACAGCTACCGTTACGGCGACCGCCTGCAGCTGGCTGCCGAGGCCGATGCAGCGCTGCAAGCCTATCGGGCCCGCTGAGTTCCCCCACTGCGTGCGGCTCCGGTGAAGGCTGGAGTCGCTTTGACTGTCGTCTACGAGAGGGCAAGGGTATGCAAGATACAACCCAGGCATTGGCGCAGCGACGCACCCAGGCAGTCGCCCGGGGCGTCAACCAGGCCCATGCCGTGTACGTGGAGCGTGCCGACAATGCGCTGCTATGGGATGTCGAAGGGCGGCGCTACGTGGATTTCTGCGGCGGGATTGCAGCGCTCAATACCGGTCACCTGCACCCGCAGGTGGTTGACGCGGTGCAGGCGCAATTGCAGCAGTTTTCCCATACGTGTTTTGCGGCGGTGCCCTATGAGAGCTATATCGCGGTCTGTGAAGCGATCAACGCGAGGGTGCCGGGCGATTTTGCCAAGAAGACGCTGCTGCTGACCACGGGCTCTGAGGCGGTAGAAAGTGCATTGAAAATCGCCCGCGTACACACAGGTCGCACGGGTGTGATTGTGTTCACCGGCGCCTATCACGGCCGAACGCTGATGACCCTGGCGATGACCGCCAAGGTCAACCCCTATGCCCAGGGCATGGGACTGATGCCCGGTGGTGTCTATCGGGCGATGTTCCCGGATGCGGACGCCGGCGTTTCGGTGGTCGAGGCGATGAACAGCATTTACCGGATCTTCAGCAGCGACGCTGCACCGGAAGATATCGCTGCCATCGTTATTGAGCCGGTCCAGGGTGAAGGGGGGTTTGTCGCAGCTCCTGTGGCGTTCATGGTGGCGCTACGCGCCTTGTGCGACCAGCATGGCATTGTGCTGGTCGCGGATGAAATACAGTGTGGCGCGGGGCGTACCGGCAGTTTTTTCGCGATGGAGCAAATGGGCGTCCATGCCGACTTGATTGTGTTCGGCAAGTCGATTGCCGGCGGGCTGCCGTTATCCGGCGTGACCGGCAAGGCTGAAATCATGGACGCGCCCCTGCCCGGCGGCCTCGGTGGCACCTACGCCGGGAACCCGCTGGCCTGCTCGGCTGCATTGGCCGTCCTGCGGGTATTCGATGAGCAAGGGTTGCTCAACGTCGCCCGCGAACTGGGCGAGGATCTGCGCGACAACCTCAAGGAAATCACCGGCGCCCTTGGTATCCATTGCCGTATCCGCGGCCTGGGGGCGATGGTTGCCCTGGAGCTGTTTGACGATGCGGCGCACCGTGTACCTTCTGCGCGCCTGGCCCGGCAACTGATCCAATGTGCGCGCGAGCGAGGCTTGCTCCTGCTGGCGTGCGGGCAATACGGCAATGTCATCCGTTTTCTCATGCCACTGACCATTCCCCGGCCCGTGTTGCTCGAAGGTCTGGAGATACTGGCGGCATGCTTGACGACAATCGACAACCACACCGTGGTTGGCCAACTCTGAAAAGGTGGACAGGGACATGCAGACGCTTGAAAAACAGATGGACACGCGCGCGTTGCGTAACGCCTACGGCAAGTACGCCACGGGGGTCACCGTTGTCACAACCCTGGATGATCGAGGCGCGCCTGCCGGGCTGACGGTCAGCAGCTTCAATTCGGTGTCATTGGAGCCGGCCCTGGTCTTGTGGAGCCTGCGCAAGGAATCTTACACCGCCCGTGCATTCCAGGCGGCGGATGGCTTCGCGATCAATGTACTGGCCCATGAGCAACAACTGCTGAGCGACCGTTTTGCCACGCCGACCGCTGACAAGTTCAGCCAGGTGCCCTACGCAATCAGCGAAAACCAACTGCCGTTGATCGATGGCGCGATTGCTCAGTTCGAATGCATCAAGCGCAATGAGTTCGACGGTGGCGATCATTGGATTTTCATCGGTGAAGTCATCAGCTTCACACTCAATGAAGGCAACCCGCTGATCTTTCATGCAGGCAAGTACGCCACGGCGGTCTAGCCCGTCGCGCGGCGATCGGCAATGGCCATAAGCTTGTCGACGTCGCCGTGCGTGCGCTCATGATACGGCGCGCCTGCATCATAGGCGCGTCGAACATCGTCCCGCTGGGCCATGTGCTGCAGGTACTGCACGGTGTGAGGTAGCGCGTCCAGGCTGATGTGCAGCACCTTGTGCAGCCGCAGCCAGGGATAAATCGCCATGTCGGCGATGGAAAATTCGCCGCAGATAAACGCGCGCCCGGCGATGGCTTGCTCGAAGACCTGGAACAGCGTGCGGGTCTGGTTCAGATAGCGGTTGGCCGAGTATGCCTCGGGTTGGGAAGCCTGATGGTGGAAGTGATAATTCTGGCCGGCCATCGGTCCCAGGCTGCTGACTTGCCAGATCAGCCATTGCACCACCTGCCAGCGCTGCTCGGGCGACGTCCCGCGAAAACGGGCGTGCTTGTCCGCCAGGTAGAGCAGCACCGCCGCCGACTCCACCACCACTTGCTGGGTATCGTGGTCGAGCAGCACCGGAATCTTCGCGTGCGGGTTCAGCTGCAGATACGCGGGAAGGTGCTGCTCATCGCGGGCGAGGTTGATGTGGCAGATGTCGTAATTGACCGCCAGGGCCTCAAGCATCAGCAGGATTTTATAACCGTTGGCGGTAGGTGAAAAAAATACGGTGTACATAGGGGGGCGTTCATGTGGGCGCAGGGCGAGGAGCCGGTGGGGACCGGCTCGCGTGGCGTTTGAGCCGGTTTATTGGATGGGGTATCGCTTGAAGGCCGGGAGTTCCTCCAGGCGCTTGGCGTGACGCTGCAGATACGGGAAGGACTCGGCGTTGACCACTGAGGCGACCGTGAACTGGCTGAACGACCACGCCACCGCAGCGGTAATGGCGCCTTGAGTCAGCGTTTCGTCGGACGCGTGGGCCAGGCGTTTTTCCAGGGTCGAGTAGGCTGCCAGCAATTGGCCGGTTACCCGGTCAAGCCAGGGCTCGTGGAGCTTTTCGGCGGGGCGCAGATTATGCTCGTACACAATCTGTACGGTTTTTTCACAGGCGGCCAGTGCGAGCCCGATCAATTGCAGGTCCTGGGCGCGCTCGCTGGCGCGATCGGGCAAAAGCTTCCTGTCGGCCGGCGCCAGCGCTTCGAAGTATTCGAGGATCAGGCTTGAGTCCATCAACACGGTTGAATCGTCCAGCACCAGGGAGGGCGCCTTGACGACCGGATTGATTTGGGCAAATTGCTCGTAGGTGCTGAATACCGAGAGCGGCTGATGCTCAAAGTCGACGCCATACAGGTCCAGGGAGATTGCGACGCGGCGCACGTAGGGCGAGTCCAGCATGCCAACCAGTTTCATGAAGCCTCCATTTACGTCAGGGTAATTTTCAAAGTGCAGTGGGGATGCTTGAGGTATTTGTAGAGATCCAGAAGCAACCCGCGCACGCGAGGACTGGCCTCGTCGGCGGCCAGGAACAGCGCGATTTCCCCGTCGCCCTCCAGCAGAATCAGGCCCGGCGCAAGACAGGTGAAATCCCCGGGTTCCAGGCAGACATCGGTACCTTGGGACGTCATCCAATGACGCCCTTTCAGCGCGACGACATAGGCTTGCTGTTCCAACCAGAAAGAGAGTAGTTGATCCTTGGTCACCAGCCATTTCACGGAATGTCGGCCCAAGGCCATTTTCGCCAGCAACACCTGCGGAGCCTGAGTGATTCGGGCGGTCGAGACGCTCTGTTCCATGATCGTGGTTTTCATCGAAGACGCTCCGCGGTTCGCGAGGTGACGGTGGAACGAAAAGACGCCTGCATCTGGCAGGATTGTTAATTTGAGGTTACTTTATCCTGAGTATAGCCCTCAAAGTATCGATAATTTTTACCACAATAGGTTAGTTTAGCTTACATGAGTGCATTCCCCCCGTTGACCTGCCTGCGCAGTTTTGAAGCCACTTCCAGGTTGGGGAGCGTCACCCTGGCAGCCAAGGAATTGCACGTTACCCATTCAGCCATCAGCCAGCAGATCAAGGTGCTGGAAGAGATTGTCGGCTTGACCCTGTTCGTGCGTGAAGGGCGGGGCTTGCGTGTCAGCGAGGATGGGCGGCTGTACGCGTTGCAGATCCGCAAAGCCTTGGGCGATATCGCCGAGGCCACGCGATTGATCCAGGCACAGCCCAAGATGGGGGAGTTGGTGGTGGCGGTATTGCCGTCGTTTGGCCGGTCCTGGCTGTTACCGCGCCTACCACGTTTTCAGCAGCTTTACCCTCATATCAGCATTCGTCTGCAAGCCAGCCTGACCATCTCCAACTTGCATCAGGAATCGGTGGATATCGGTATCCGTATGGGCAAGGGGGATTGGGAAGGGGTCGAGCAGAAGCTGTTGTTCCACGATGAAGTCGTCGTCGTCGCCGCCCCCCACTTCAATAGCGGGCGCCTGCCGCAAACACCGCAAGAGGTCATCGACAGCGAGATCATCTACAACACTGAATCATGGTTGCCCTGGTGCGAGGCCGCGGGCGTTGAAATGGGCAAAGAACGCAAGGGGTTGTGCAGCAACGACTCCAATCTGGTCTTGGAGGCGGTTCGCCTGGGGCAGGGCATCACGCTGGAGCGGCGCAGTCTGGTACATGACGCTATCGAGCGCGGAGAGCTGGTCCAGTTGTGCGATGTGAGTGCGCCCTATGCCTATCCGTATTGGCTGGTGTGGCCACCCAGGGAAAGTTCGGAAGACAAGCAGCGCGAATTCTCCCATTGGCTGTCCGGGGAAGTGGAGCGTTATCTTGACCAACTGAGAAAAAACGCCTGAAGGAGGCCCCGCCCGAATGGATCTGTTTTTGCAACAACGCCTGGTAGTGGTCGCGGGCGGTAGCTCAGGCATTGGCCTGGCCTGCGCCCAGGCTTTCGCCGCCGAAGGCGCGCGGGTGGCAATTGTTTCGAGGTCACATCAGCGGCTTGAGCAGGCGCAACGCGTGTGCGAGGAAGCGGGCCTGCAGGTGCATCCTTTTGCCGGCGACCTGTCAGACGCCGATCAGGCTCAAGCGGTCATTGACGCAATCAGCGCGCGCCATGGCGCCATCAACGTGCTGGTCAACAGTGCCGGTGCCGCTGCGAGACACCCGGTGAGTCAACTTACTCCGGCCCATTACTTGGAGGCGTTCAGCGCCAAGTTCTGCCCTTACATCAACACCCAGCATGCGGTGCTTGCCCATTTTCTTGGCCAGGCGCAGCCGTCGCTGCGGGCGGTGGTCAATATCGTCGGCATCGGTGGCCGGGTGGCAATGCCCGAGCATGTCGCCGGCGGTGCAGCCAATGCAGCGTTGATCCTCACGTCACAGGGGTTGGCGCAGGCTTATGGCTGCCAAGGCATCCGTATCAACGTGATCAACCCTGGGTTTACCCTGACGCCCCGTACCCAGGCGACCCTGGAACGTATGGCGCAACGCAGCGGCGAAAGCCTTGAGCAGACCCTGGCGCGACAGCAGGCATCGATCCCGATGGGCAGGTTTGCCCGCGCGGGGGAAGTGGCCGATCTGGCGTTGTTCCTGGCTAGTCCAAGAGCATCCTATTTGTCGGGGGCGGTCATCAATATGGACGGTGGGGCCTATCCCGGGGCGTAGACCCTACCCGGCGCAAAGGCCGAAGGTTGTCCGGCGGCGCGCAGCAGGCCATTGATCAGGTACTGCTGATCATGCGACTGGTGTGCCGATTGCGTCCAGACCAGCCTGTATTCGTAGGGGGAGGTGAGTTGATGGCGGTCGCCGAACACGGCTACCAGGCGCCCGTCGGCCAATTCGTCTTGCAGCAGCGCAGAACTGCCGATCATTACCCCGCCGTTCTGCGCCACTTCATGCATGGCATAGCCCACACCGCTGAAGGAAAGCGCTGCCGTCGTCTGCGTATCGCACTTGGCAATCGCCGTGAACCAGTCGTCCCAAGTGGCATTGCCCAAGCGATCGTCGTGGTACCAGGGTGACTGGACCAGCCGCGCACCCACCAGGTCCAGCGGTTCGTCGACAGGCCCAAGGCTGTTCAGGTAGGCAGGGCTGCAAACGGGGAAGTAGCGGTCCTGCAGCAGCAACGCCGAATGGCTCAACACAAGTTCGCGCGGGCAGTAGCGAATCGCCAGATCGGCATCGCCATGGTCGAGGTTGCGCACTTCGGAACTCGGGTCGATCGTCAATGCAAGGTTACCGCCAGCATACGCGGTGATGGCCGGCAACCGCTTGCTCAACCAGTGACTGGTGATGGATACCGTGCAAGTCAACACGATGCTGGCACCGGTCTGCGGGCGCATGTCCTGAGTGGCCTTGAGCAGCAGCGAGAAGGCCTTGGACACGTCACGGGCCAGGCGCTGCCCCGACTCATTGAGGGTTACGCCGTTAGCGGTGCGATGAAAGAGGCTCAGCCCCAGGTCATCCTCCAATTGGCGGATCTGCCGGCTCACTGCGCCCACGGTCACGCACAACTCTTGGGCGGCTTCGGTGAGCGTGCGGCAGCGTGAGGCGGCTTCGAACGCACGCAAGGCGCTGAGGGAAGGGAGGCGGTGAGGTTTTTCCAGGTTGAGTTTCATGCAAGCACCTTAGCAAAAAATCGATTACTTGCCAGAGGTGATGCGCATAGCCTTGAACCTATGTTTTTCAATGCCGTGGCTCAAGGTCTATGACGATGCTCGACACACGCAAATCCCTCGATGTCTTTTCCGTGTCCACGATGATGGTCCTGTGCCTGTTATGGGGAGGGCAGCAGGTATTGATCAAACTGGCCGCGCCGCAGCTCGATCCGCTGATGCAATTGACAATTCGATATGCCATTTCCGCGCTGATCCTGGGGGGTTACCTGTGGTATCGCCAGGGTGCCGGGATGTTCAGCGATAACACCGTCGGCGCGGGTATCGTGGTCGGAATCCTGGTAGCCCTGGAATCGATCTTCATCGCTGAAGGCTTGCGCTACAGCAGTGCCAGTCATATCACCGTGTTTCTGTACACCGGCCCCTTGTTTGCGAGTTTCGGCCTGCATTTCCTGCGCGAGGAGGAACGTCTCAGTGGCAGCCAATGGTGTTTTGTGGTGCTGGCGTTCCTTGGCATCGTCATTACCTTCATGGGGCGGGGCGACGGTGCCCAAGGCAACACGCTGCTGGGGGATGGGCTCGGGCTGCTGTCCGGAGCCGCCTGGGGGGCCACCACCATTGCAGTGCGTACGTCGACGCTCGCCAGTGCGCGACCGGAGAAAACCCTGTTTTACCAGGTGAGTATCGCGACGCTGTTGATCTTTCCGCTGACCTTTTTCATGGGCCACTCCACCTTTGAAATCGACGGTGCGGTGGTCGCGAACCTGACCTTCCAGACCCTGGTTCTGGTCCTGGGGACCTTCCTGGGCTGGTATTGGCTGCTGACCAAATACCTTGCGTCACGCCTGTCCGTGCTGCAGCTGTTGACGCCGGTGGCAGGCGTGGCACTGGGGGTGGTGGTCCTCAACGATGCGTTGGACCTGTGGTTCGTGTGCGGAGCCCTGCTGGTCCTGATTGGCATCCTGGGTGTGAGCGTGCTGGAGGTCCTGAGCGTGCGCCGCGCAGGAGCGACTTCGCGCCTGGTATCCGAGGCGTGATGCCGCTGTTTCCAACGGTCAAGGGTCAAGTCGCTATGGATATGAATGACTGCAAGACAGTGTTGTCCACCCGCATCGGCATTGTCGGCTCGGGCCACTTGGGGGTCGCCCTGGCCCAAGGGCTGATTGCCGCCGGCTTACCCAGGGCCAACCTGTTGCTCAGCAATCGGCATTCCAGCGCTGCGCGGGGCAGGCTCAAGAAGGCCGGGCTGGAAGACCGATATGCCGACAACCGGCGAGTCGTCGATGAGTCGCAGTTGATCCTGCTGACCGTAAGGCCTCAGGACTACCGGGCGTTGAGCGGGCTGCAGCTCAAGAGCGGCACTGTGCTGGTCTCGTTTATCGCTGGTTTGCCGGTTGAGCGCATCAAGTCCCTGTTCCAGCCGCCTCCCCAGATCGTCCGTGTCATGGTCAGCGCACCGGATACGATTGCTGGCGCCTGTGCCATCGGCGCGCGTTATGGCGCCGATTCGGCCCTGGTTGATGGGTTGCTGCGCCGGCTGGGAATCGAACTGATCAACCTGCCATCGGAAGCTGAATTCGACGCCTTTACCGTCTATGGCCCCTGCCTGCCGATTGTTTTGACCTACTGCGAGAGCCTGGCCGTCAAGGTGTCCCAGGAAGCCATTGCCAGGGGCGCCACAGCGTGCAACCTGCCGCCCTGGGGCAAGGTGATTGCGTGGGCCAACGCCGTAAGGCCCCGGGGGCTGGATGACCGTGCCCGGCGCGACTACCTGCACAGCGCCACCACGCCAGGTGGCGTGACGGAAGCATTGCTGGACGCCGTAGGCGAAGGCTTGACGTTGTCCGACTGTTTCCGCGCCGGTATTGCGCGCAGCCAACGGCTTGCGGGCTGAGGCTTATTTCCCCACGTGAGATCAATCGAGGATCGACAATGAAACACACGGCAGAGGAAAGTGCATTGGTGACCGCATCCCACCGGCTCAATGGTGAAAAGGAGGTGCTGCGGGCCTTCTACGATGAATGGGCGCAAGGCTACGTAGACACCGCTTTTGGTGAGAAGTATGTCGGTCACTGGGTTTGTGCAAAATTGCTGGATGTGGTGGCCCACGCGTTGGTCAAATCGGGGCGGCCACACAGTGCGCGGATTCTCGATGCCGGGTGTGGTACCGGGTTGGTGGGAGAGCAACTGGCCGGGATCGGCTACGGCGAGATCGATGGCGTCGACCTGTCCGCCGGCATGGTCGAGCAGGCACGCAAGACCAACGCATACAGTCAGCTTACGGCTGATGTCGACTTGAACGTGCGCAACCCTGCCATCGCGGATGATCGCTATGACCTGGTGGTCTGTTGCGGCGTGTTCATCGACGGACATGTGACCGTCACCGCACTGGACGAACTGCTGCGTGTCGCGCGCAGTCCTGGCTACCTGATTGTCAGTACGCGCCAGAGTTACCTGGACCATGAACCTTTTGTCGAGTACGTCGAGCGTTTGGCCGAGGACGGCAAGGTGCGTGTGGTCATGCGTATCGAGCGCGGTAACTATATCAACGTCGACACCGCCGATTATTGGGTCCTCGAAAAAACCACCTGAACGCCGGCGTCGGCCAGGATGTCTTCGAGGCGCTCGTTCATGCCGGGCTCCGGCTGCGCTGGCGGCTGGCCCCAGGCGGATGGCCGGTAATACGCTTGAACGCACGACTGAACGCTGCCTGGGAGGTATAGCCCAGGCGCAGCGCCACTTCTTCGATAGGCAATCGCTCCAGGGTCAGCCATTGGCTGGCCAGGCGCATGCGCAACTCCGTCACGTAGCGCAGGGGCGGGATGCCCAGGGTGGCCTGGAAGCGCTCGGCGAACACCGAACGGGAAGCATGACAATGCGCCGCCAATTCGGCCACGCTCCAATCGCGACCCGGGTCCTGATGCAGGACGAGCAGGGCACCGGCCAGTCGCGTGTCGCGCAGCGCCGCCACCAATCCTGATGCATTACCGCAGGCACATTCCACCCAGCCCCGCACGATCATGGCGGCGACCACATCGGCCAGGCGCGCGAGGATGCCGGAGTAGCCGATGCGGGCAGCAGACACTTCACGCTCCATCACCGCCAGGATCGGCATCAGGCCGGGGTACCGCTGGCCCTGGGCATCGATCAGCATCAAGGCCGGCATCAGACTGCCGAGCCCCTGGAGACTGCCGAGTTCGAACGCCATGCAGGCGCTGAACAGCAAGGTGCAGGGGGGCGTATCGGGGGACGCATCCACGGCGCAGACGGTATCGCCCAACGCGGTCGCGCCAAAGCCATCGATGTCCTGCACAGGCCTGTCCGCATCGGAGGACAGCGCATGGGCGCCGCCGTGGGAGATGAACACCGCATTGCCCGCCGATAACTCAAACAGGCCGCCGTCGTCGGTTCGCAGGGTGGCCGTCCCTGCGGCCAGGAAGTGGAAGTAGGCGTGTCCGGGTTTGGCCTCAAAGCCCATGCCGAAGCTCGGTCCGGCCTGGATGCGTCGGTACTGCACCCCGCTCAGGCGCATGCCGCGCAGCAGCTCGTCGATAAGGCCGGAGGACTGATTGAAAGGGGCGACTGTTGTCATGTTCGGGGTTTTGGTCAAAAACTCAAGGGTCTGCATCATAGATCATCCGGATGGGCGAACCTAGACTGGCCGTCGCGCTAATTTCCCGAGGATGTCGTGTGATGAATGATTGTGTAGCCCAAGCCGCTCACTCTGCCCAAGTTGAGCCCGATGCGCCCGCCTGGATGGCGGTGTTTTCCCTGGCCATGGGGGTATTCGGCTTGTTGACGGCGGAATACCTGCCGGCAAGCTTGTTGACGCCAATGGCGATGGACCTGGGAGTGTCCGAGGCGCTGGCCGGCCAAGCCGTGACGGTGACGGCAGTGGTGGCGTTGTTTGCCGGGCTGCTGGTGCCCGGCCTCACGCGTGGGATCGACCGACGCGTGGTGCTACTGGGTTTCTCCCTGCTGATGATTGCGTCAAACCTGTTGGTGGCGTTCTCTTCAAGCCTGGCGGTATTACTGCTGATGCGTATCCTGCTGGGCGTTGCCCTGGGCGGTTTCTGGAGCATGGCCGCCGCCGTGGCGATGCGCCTGGTGCCAGCGGCGCTGCTGCCCCGCGCGCTGTCGATCATCTTCAGTGGTATTGCGGTGGGCACGGTGGTCGCTGTGCCGCTGGGCAGCTACCTCGGTGGTCTGTATGGCTGGCGCAGTGCGTTCGTTGCCGCCGCCGCCGTCGGTGCAGTGACGCTGGCGTTCCAACTGTTCACGCTGCCCCGCCTGGCGCCCTCGGGGACTGCACGCTTGCGCACGGTACTGGATGTGCTGCTGCGTCCAGGCATCGCCATCGGCATGTTTGGCTGCGTGCTGGTTCACACCGGGCACTTTGCGCTGTTCACCTACATCCGACCCTTTCTGGAAAGCACCACGGGGGTGGGGACAGAAGGGTTGGCGTTGATGCTGCTGGGGTTCGGCGCAGCCAACTTCGTCGGCACGCTGCTGGCCGGTTGGATGCTGGTGCGTTATCCACGTGGCACCTTGGTACTGATGCCGGTATTAGTGGGCGTCGCGGCGCTGGCCCTGGTGTTGCTGCCAGTCTCTCTCCCAGGCCAGGCGTTGCTGCTGGCGCTGTGGGGCATGGCCTTTGGCGGGGTGCCCGTGGCATGGTCGAACTGGGTGGCCCGCGCCGTGCCGGACCAGGCTGAGAGTGCCGGTGGCATGGTCGTGGCTTCGGTGCAGTCCGCCATTGCAGCGGGCGCGGCCGGAGGAGGCGCGATGTTCAGTCTCAGTGGCATCAGCGGGGTGTTTCTGGGCGCGGGTGTACTGATGCTGTTGGCTGCCTTGTTGATTGCGCTGCGGGTACAGGTGCCACGCACCGAGGCAGGCATGGGCGTGGCGCTGCACCTGTGAGCTAGGTGTCCAGGTGGGGCAGCAACTGGCTGACCAAACCAATCCCCAACAAGCAGCACGACGAGGATGCGCTGCTGGCGGCCCAGATCGCCGAGGAAACCGGCGCCCGGCCTATCCGCAGCGGACGGGTGGGCGAGGGCGGCGGGATTGAGGTTGACGGCCTGGGCACCGGTATCATCACCGAAAGCAGCTGGATCAACTGCAGCGGGGGGCGGTGGCATTCACTGTGTGACGAGCCATCAACCTTTGGTTTAGTCTGGAGCGCTTCGCCGATCGCAAACGCCTCTGGAGCCGTCAGCATGACCGATTACGTACCCCCGAAAGTGTGGACCTGGGACACCGAAAATGGCGGCACCTTCGCCAGCATCAACCGCCCGATTGCCGGCGCGACCCATGACAAGGAACTGCCGGTAGGCAAGCACCCGCTGCAGCTGTATTCCCTGGCCACGCCTAATGGCCAGAAAGTCACGATCCTGCTGGAGGAGTTGCTGGCGTTGGGTCACAGCGGTGCGGAATATGACGCCTGGCTGATCAAGATCGGCGACGGCGACCAGTTCGGCAGCGGCTTTGTGGGGGTGAATCCGAACTCCAAGATCCCGGCGCTGTTGGATCGCAGCGGCGCCACGCCGATTCGCGTATTCGAGTCGGGGGCGATCCTGCAGTACCTGGCCGAGAAGTTCGGTGCGTTCTTCCCCACCGAGCCTGCGGCCCGTGCCGAATGCCTGTCGTGGCTGTTCTGGCAGATGGGCAGCGCGCCGTATCTGGGCGGTGGTTTCGGGCATTTTTATGCCTATGCGCCGAGCAAGATGGAGTACGCGATCAACCGCTTCGCCATGGAAACCAAGCGTCAGCTAGACGTGCTCGACCAGCGCCTGGCAGTAAGCGAATACATCGCCGGTGATGAGTACACCATCGCCGATATTGCGATTTGGCCGTGGTATGGCGGGCTGGTCAAAGGCCGTTTGTATGGCGCGGCGGAGTTCCTGTCGGTGCATGAGTACAAGCACGTGTTGCGCTGGGCAGACGCGATCGAAGCGCGGCCGGCGGTGCAGCGCGGCCGGCGGGTGAATCGGGTGTCCGGTGAGCCCCATGAGCAATTGGCCGAGCGGCATAACGCCAGCGACCTGGACTAAAGGCCTGACGCGGTAAGAAATGTGGGAGCGGGCTTGCTCGCGAATGCGCAGTGTCAGTCAACAGGTTCATTGGCTGATCCACCGCAATCGCGAGCAAGCCCGCTCCCACATTTGGATTTGTGTATTTCACTCTACTTGTAGCGCTGCTCAAACACCGCCACCTGCTCCGGCTTGATCAGTTCAAACGGCACCCACACATCCGGCTCAATTGCCTCGCCCTTGATCATCCGCACCGCTGCCTGCACTGCCTGGGTCGCCTGGGCTTTCGGGTCCTGGAATACCGACGCCGTCAGCAACCCCCGCTTGATCGCTGCCAGCCCATCGGGCAAGCCATCGATACCCACAATCGCCACTTCACCCTTGGTTTTTCCCGCCTGCTGCAAAGCCATGGCCGCGCCAATCGCCATTTCATCGTTGTTGGCCACGATGGCATCGAACTGCGTGCCCGCCAGCAGCCAGTTGCTGGTCAGGTCCATGCCCTTGCTGCGTTGCCATTCGGCGCTTTGCTGCTCGACCACCTTGATACCGGGAAAGTCCTTGAGCACCTGTTTGGCGCCCTCGGTGCGGTCATGGGTGGCGTTCTGCGCAAGGTCGCCCATGATGATCGCCACATTGCCCTTGCCGCCGAGTTTTTCCGCCAGGTAGCGCATCTGCAACTGCCCGGCCTCGATGTCGTTGGAGGCCACGGTGACCACGCCCTTGGGCAGGGTGCGTTCGTCCGGGTGACGGTTGACGTACACCAGCGGCGTCTTGGCCGCCACGGCAGCACGGGTCATGTTGGCGGTGGCGGCGGTGTCCACCGGCAGTACGATCACCGCGTCGACCTTCTGGTTGAGGAAGCCCTCGACCTGATTAAGCTGGCGCACCACGTCGCCCTGGGCGTCTTCGAACTGGATCTGCACATCCTGCTGCTTGGCGGCCGCTTCCAGGCCGGTGCGCACGTAGGTCATGAAGTTGTCGTCGACCCGGGCAATGCTCACGCCGATGCGATAAGCCGCGAAGGTCCATTGGCTGAACAGCAGCAACAAGGTGGCAGCAAACAACGAATAGCGATTCATAAGGGTGATCCTTTTATTGTTATAGGGTGAACGCCTGGCGGAAACGCTCCAGGGCCAGCTCGCTGTCGCCGCTGGCCCAGCCTTCCAGGCCGACCACGCCGCTGTAGCCTATGGCGTGCAAGGCTTTGGCAATGGCCGGGTAGTGGATTTCACCGGTGCCAGGCTCCTTGCGACCTGGTACATCGGCCACTTGGATTTCACCGATGGCGCTGCCGGCGCGCTGGATCAGTTCGATCAAATTTCCTTCGCCGATCTGCGCGTGGTACAGGTCCAAATTCATCTTCAGGTACGGGCTGCCCACGGCCTCGATCAGCGCCAGGGTATCGTCGGCGCGGGCGAAGGGGGTGCCAGGGTGGTCAACTGCTGTGTTGAGGTTTTCCAGCAGGAACACACGGCCGGTGTCTTCCCCCAAGCGGGCGATTTTTTCCAGGGTCTTGCATGCGCTCAGCCACATGCGTCCGGTGGTCTGGCTCACCGGTTGTACGGGCAGGCCGCCGTCACCCAGGCCGGTGCCGTGCAGGTTGAGGCTGGGGCAATTCAGTCGTTCGGCGACCCCTAAGGATTCGCGGGCGCTGTCGAGCAGTTGGCGGATACCGCCGGGGTCGGTGAGGGTGCCGCTGATGTAGCCGGTCATGGAGGTGAAGTCGGCGCCGGTAGCGACCAGGGCGGCGATGTCCTTGTCTGTCCAGTTCCAGATTTCGGCACTGAAGCCCAGCGCATGAATGCGCTGTACGCGCTCGACAAAGGGCAGGTCGAGAAACACCATCTCCGCGCTGACAGCCAGCTTGAAGGGGCTCATACGGCCACCGCCTTGCCGGTTTCGAATGACTCGATGCAGGCGCGGGCAATTGCCAATGCCGCACGCGCGTCTTCGCCGCTGGCCAGGGGCTTGGCGCCGCTGCGCAGGCAGTCGACGAAGTGGTTGAGCTCGGCGATATAGGCGTCGCGCAACAGGTCGGTGTCCAGGCGCTGGGTGTCGGCCTGGATGCCCTGGGCCAGGTAGCGCACCAGGTCGGAATCGTTGAGGCTGCCCATGCTCAGCATGCCGGCGCTGCCGAACACTTCGCCGCGCACGTCGTAGCCATACACAGCCTGGAAGTTGGCCTCGGCGGTGGCGATGGCGCCGTTGTCGAAGCGGATCGCGACCACGGCGGTGTCGAGGAAGCCTTTGCTTTTGTATTCGGGCGCGATCAATGCGTCGGCCATCACGTAGACCTGCACCGCCTCCGCGCCAGGGTTGAGGTAGCGCAGGGTGTCGAAGTCGTGGATCAGGGTTTCCAGGAAGATCACCCATTGCGGCGACTTGGCCGGGTTGTTCAGTGCCGGGTCGCGGGTCAGCGAGCGCAGCAACTGCGGGGTGCCGATGCGGCCAGCGGCGACGTCGAGGTGCGCGGTGCGAAAGCTCTTGGCGAAACGCCGGTTGAACCCGACTTGCAGCGGCACTCGCGCATCGGCCGCAGCAGCGATAGCGCGGTCGGCTTCATCGAGGGTGATGGCCATGGGTTTTTCGCAGAAGATGCCCTTGCCGGCGCGGGCGGCGCTGATCACCAGCTCTGCGTGGCTGCGGGCGGGGGCGGCGATCAGCACGCCGTCGATGTCCGGGTCGTCGAGCAACTGCTGCGGGTCGGTGTAGACCTTGCTCACGCCCAGTTCAGCGGCGAGGCGGGCGGCCTGGCCTGGCGTCGGGTCGGCAATCGCTGCCAGGCTGGCACCGGGGATATGCCGCGCGGCGGTCAGGCCGTGGAAGCTGCCCATGCGGCCGGCACCGATCAAGCCCAGGCGGATGTTCTGTGTACTCATGAAATAACCCCTTGTTGTTATTGGCCTCAGGACGCTCCTGATGGCAAAGGGGTCAGAGCAAGGCTTGTGCCATTTTTTAACATGTTGATAAATAACGATTAATAATTATCTATAAACAAAAATTGTTCATTTTTATGACATGCCTATACTGACATGTCAAAAACATGAACATGGATACCGCCCAATGAGCATGGCGTTCAGCGTGCAAGACCTCGACTACCTCACGGCCCTGGGGCCTGCCGCGCTGAATGATGGCCCGGTTGCCGCACTGGAACAGGCCTGGCGCGACTGCCTGGCCGGCCAGGTCGAACGCCCGACGCACGTGCGCCAAGTGATCTGGGATTCTTGGCGGCGCAGCGTCCAGGCCGGTATCGACCCGGCCGACAATACGTACCGCTTCGTTGCCGCCGACACGCTGGCCGCCACCCAGGCCACCCACCGCGTGCTGATCGAGGCGGCTGCGCAGGTCATGCATGGCTTGCTGGCCTACAACCCGCGCGGCCATATCAACCTCACCGATGCCGACGGTACTACCCTGTATTTCTGTGGGCTGGACATCACCCCCGTGGGCAGTCGCCTGCTGGAATCGGTGCAAGGCACCAACTGCACCGGCCTGGCGCTGGCCGAGGATCACCTGGTGTACGTGCTGGCTGAGGAGAACTTCGGCATCGGCCTGCGCCAGCGCCGTATGCATTGCGCCGCCGCGCCGATCAAGAATGCCCAGGGCCAGACCGTGGCGATGCTGACGCTGACCGCCGAGCCCGGCTGGTTTCACTTCCATACCCTCGGCACGGTGCAGGCCGCAGCCGACGCGGTATCGCGGCAGATGGCCCTGCAAGGGCTGTTGGAAGAACAGCAGACTGTCCTCGAAGTGCTCAACGAAGGCCTGGTGGTGCTGGACGAACGCGGCTGCATCAAGGCGCTCAACCGCTATGCCCGGCAGCTGTTTGGCGTCGGGCTGGAGCTGATCGGGCAGCCGTTCCAGCAACTGGGCCGTAGCGAACTGAGTGACGCCCTTGGCGCACCGGTACGCGACCTCGACTGCACCTTCTTCCTGCACAACCGCAGCCAACTCGCCTGCCTGGTCTCGGTGTGCCCGCTGGAGCAGGGCGGTGTGATCGTGTCACTGCGCGAGAACCGCCGCATTCGCGAAATCACCCGACGCATCATCGGCACCCGGGCCAGCTACACCTTCGACACCATCCAGGGCAGCTCGCGAGCGATCCAGGACGCGCTGCACCTTGGGCGCATCGCCAGCCGCAGCGATTCCACCACCCTGATCCTTGGCGAAAGCGGCACCGGCAAGGAGCTGTTCGCCCAGGCCATCCACAATGGCAGCGAGCGCTGCAACGGCCCGTTTGTGGCGGTCAACTGCGGCGCGATTCCACGAGACCTGGTGCAAAGCGAGCTGTTCGGCCACGTCGAAGGCGCGTTCACCGGTGCCAGCCGTGGCGGCTCGGCGGGCAAGTTCGAACTGGCGGATGGCGGCACCATCTTTCTCGATGAGATTGGCGACATGTCCTTCGATGCCCAGGTCAGCCTGCTGCGGGTGTTGCAGGAGGGTGAAATCACCCGAGTGGGCGCGAAAAGCTCACGGCAAGTGAACGTGCGCATCATCGCCGCCACCCACCGCAACCTCAGCCAGGCGGTCGCGGAAGGCGCGTTTCGTGAAGACCTCTACTACCGCCTCAACGTGCTGAACCTGACCGTGCCACCGCTGCGCATGCGCCGTGAAGACATTGCGCTGCTGGCGCGGCATTTTCTCGCCCGCTGCGCGCGCTCGTTGCGTAAATCGGTGCAGGGCTTTTCGCCGGAGGCGATGGCGCTGCTGTCGGCCTACGGCTGGCCGGGCAACGTGCGCGAGCTGGAAAACAGCATCGAACGGGCGACCAACCTGGCGATGGGAGAGCTGATCGAACCGGTGGATCTGCCGCTGGAAAGCCGCCAACGCACCCCGCTGCGCGCCCACGAAGCGCCGCCCGCCCAGGACCTTAGCAGCCACGAAATGCACGCCATCGTCGCCGCGCTCAACAGCACCGGCGGTAACATCCGTCTGGCTGCGCGGCAGCTCAACGTGTCGCGGGGTGGACTGTACAACAAGATGAGTCGGTTCGGCTTGAGTATTGCGGATTTTCGCAAGCCTTTGTAGGCGCGATGTTTCAGTTACCCATGTTCTCCGACGTCACAATCTGCGGTGGCACATACACCCGCTGCCGCACCGGATCGAACCCCTCTGCACTCTGCAACTCCACCATCAACCGCACCAACGCCGTCGCCGTCTGCCCCGGCTGCGAATCCATCACCACATCGATCAACCCCTGGCCCAGTGCCTGACGTGACAGCGCGGTCGACTCCTGCAGGATGCAACACAACGCCGGCCGCTTGGGCAACTGCGCCAAGGCGCTGATGATGCCGTCGCCGCCGCCGCCCACCACGCATAATCCGCGCAGGTCGCTGTGGCGGCTGATCAGGTCGAGGGTGGCTTCTTCGGTGATGTCGCAGTTGTCCAGGTTGATCAACGGTTCCAACGGTTTGAGCCCTGGCGCGTGCTCGGCCAGGTAGCTGTACAAGCCTTCGACCCGTGCCTGGTGGCCGAGGAAACGGTGGCCGCCGAGCAGGATGCCCACGCTGCCTTTGCGAGCGCCGCAGGTGCGGGCGAGCAGCCAGCCCATGGTGCGGCCGACCACATGGTTGTCCTGGCCGACGTAGGGTTCTTCGGCCTGTTCGTGGATATCCGAGAGCAGGGCAACCACGGGCACACCGGCTTCGCGGATCTGCTTGAGGCAGGCGTTGATCAGCGGATGGGCAAAGCTGACCACCGCGAGGCCATCGCATTGCACGGCCAGTTGTTCGATCTGCGCGACAATGGCGCTGGGCGTGCGATCGGCGATGTACTCGAACTGGCACGTCAGGTTGGCAGCGCCATGCTGTTCGGCGGCGGCGTTGATGGCTTGCGCCAGGCTGGCATAGAACGCCTGGGCGGTGGCCAGCAACAGGATGCCGAAACGATAGGTCGGCCGGCGTTCGCGAATGCGCTGGCCGATCAACCGCGCCGCGAAATACCCCACGGCTTCGGCCGCCTGGAACACCTGCTCGGCGGTCTCGGGATTGACCGGCGCACGTGCGTTCAACACACGGTCGACGGTGGCCACGCTGAGCCCCGCCTGGGCGGCGACGGTGGCGATGGTTGGGCGTTTATTGTTGTTCATGACAGGCCCCTTTGAGCGTCTTGATAGAAAACTATCAAGCCCCGCTGGGCCTGGATGATAGCTTGATAGGGAATGGATTCAAGGCATTGAGGGTGAAAGATTCGTTCTCTAAGGTGGGTTTCACACAGCACCTGAAACCACCCGCTTGCGGAGAACAATAACAATGCCTGAACACACCGCTCACACCGCCCGGCGCGATTACAGCCTCACCGGCCCCGAAGCCGCCCGCGCGGCTGAAAAGGGCCTGGTCTCGGCCAGTTGGTACCAGTCGCCCATCTCGCGCAAACGCATGAAAGAACTGATGCAGCGCCGCGACGGCCCGGCCTTGCTCGACACCGCCCTCTGGGTGATCGCACTGTTGGTCACCGGCTTTGGCGGCTACTGGTTCTGGGGCACCTGGGCCTGTGTGCCGTTCTTCCTCGCCTATGGCGTGCTCTACGGGACCGCGTCCAATCCGCGTTGGCACGAAACAGGTCATGGCACCGCGTTCAAGACCCGCTGGATGAACGACGGGCTGTATCAGGTCGCCAGCTTCATGTGCATCTTCGAACCCCACGTATGGCGCTGGAGCCATGCCCGTCACCACACCGACACCATCGTGGTCGGCCGCGACCCGGAGATCGTCGAGCCGCGTCCGCCAAGCTTTTTGATGATGTTCTTGAGCCTGTTCAACCTGCCCCTGGCCTGGAAAACCTTCAGCGGTGTGGCGCGGCATGCCATTGGCAAGATGAGCGCCCAGGAAGCCGACTTCATCCCCGAATCCGAATGGCCCAAGGTGTTTCGCGCGGCACGGATCTGGGTCGGTATTTATGCGGTGGTGATTGGCACCGCGTTGTACCTGCACAGCTGGCTGCCGCTGATGCTGATTGGTCTGCCGAGCCTCTACGGTGCCTGGCTCGGCTATATCTTCGGCCTTACCCAGCACGTCGGCCTGGCGGAAGACGTGCTGGACCACCGCAGCAACTGCCGCACCATCTACATGAACCGCGTGCTGCGCTTTATCTACATGGACATGAACTACCACCTCGAACACCACATGTACCCGATGGTGCCTTACCACGCCCTCGCGCAACTGCACGAAGAGATCCGCAGCGACTGCCCGCCGCCGTACGCCAACCTGTTCGAGGCGTACAAGGAAATCTTGCCGACGATCTGGAAGCAGCGCAGCGATCCGACCTACTTCATCCAGCGCCCGATCCACACTAAAGCCGAACCGGCTGCCCATGCCCCGCTGCATGCAGAAACAGCTGCTGGCTGAATTCCCCCCTAGAACAAGAGAAAACACCATGAACGATCAATGGATCGACGTCTGCGCCGTGGGCGAAATAGACGAGGAAGACGTACTGCGCTTCGACCACGGCCCGCACACCTACGCGGTGTATCGCTCGGCCGAGAATGAATTCTTCGCCACTGCCGGCCTGTGCACGCACGAGAAAATCCACCTGGCCGACGGCCTGGTGATGGACCATGTGATCGAGTGCCCCAAGCACAACGGGCGTTTCGATTATCGTACGGGCAAGGCCCTCGGCGCGCCGGTGTGCGTCAACCTCAAGACCTACCCGGTGCGGGTCGAAGCGGGGCGAGTATTGCTCGCCGTCACGGCGTGATGATGAACGCCCCCCTGATCATCGTCGGCGCCGGCCATGCCGGTGGCCGCGCGGCGCTGACCCTGCGCGAAGAAGGTTATGCCGGGCGCCTGATCCTGATCGGCGACGAACCGCACTTGCCCTACGAGCGGCCGCCGCTGTCCAAGGGCGTGTTGCAGGGCACGGCGGACCTGGCTGGCTGCAGCCTGTGCGACAGCGCGCGGCTTGCCGAGCTGGGCATCGAGCATATCGCCGGTAACCCGGTGACGCAGTTGCAGCCGCAGCAGCATCGCCTGCAACTCGCCGACGGCCAGTGGCTGCCGTACGCGGGCCTGTTGCTGGCCACTGGCGGCCGGGCGCGCCGCTTGCCCCAGGAGCAGGCCCATGTGCTTTACCTGCGCACCCATGATGAGGCGCTGGCCCTGCGCAGTGCGCTGAAGGCAGGTACGCGGCTGGTGGTGGTCGGTGGTGGCTTTATCGGCCTGGAAGTGGCAGCGACGGCACGTGGCCTGGGCTGCAAGGTGACACTGCTCGAAGCCGGCCCGCGCCTGGCGGGGCGGGTGTTGCCACCGGTCATCAGCGAGGCGCTGCTGGCGCTGCATCGTCAGCACGGGGTCGACGTGCGCTTGAATGTGGCCTTGGAATCCATCCAGGCCGATGCCGTGTGGCTGGTCGACGGGCAACGCTTGCCCTGCGACTTGGTGGTGGTTGGCATCGGCATGCAACCCAATACCGAATTGGCCGCAGCGGCGGGGTTGGAAGTGGGGCAGGGCATTCGCGTCGATAGCCACCTGCGCACCAGCGCGCCGGGCATTTATGCCGCCGGTGACGTGTGCGAGTTTCGCCTGGGTGGCGAATACCAGCGCCAGGAAACCTGGCGCAATGCCGAAGCCCAGGGCCGGCATGCGGCGCTGAATCTGCTGGGGCGCGAAGTGCCGTTCGAGGCGCTGCCCGGTTTCTGGTCCGATCAGTTCGACTGGGGTTTGCAGACCGTGGGCGTAATCACACCGACAGTGGTCAACCGCCCATTACCGAGCGGTGGCCTGTTGCTGTTCTACCTCGATGCCGATCATCGTCTACGAGGCGCCTGTGGTTGGGCGCCGGGCAACAGCGTGGCCAAGGACATCAAGCTTTGCGAGCGCCTGATCAGCGCCCGGATCCCCCTTGATCCCGCCAGCCTGGCCAACCCCGAGCTGTCCCTCAAACCCCTGCTGCGAGGCTGATATGCGCCAATTCCTGGTGTTCCAATCCCTGTGGGCGATGCAAACCGAACCTGGCGCCCTTGACGCCCAACTCGACCGCATCCAGGCCGCCGGTTTTGACGGCATTACCGATCATTACTGGCAGCCTGCCGACGTCGCGCGTTTGCACGCGGCGGCTAGCTCAAGAGGCTTGCAGATCGAGGGCCAGTTGTTCCCGCAATCGGTGGATGACCTGGCCGCGGCGCTGGATGTGATCAGCCGCTATGGCTGCCACCACCTCACCCTGCAAGCCGACGTGCGCCCGCGTACCCAATCCGAGGCGGCCCGATTGGTCGAAGGCTGGCAACGCCTGGCCGAGCAGGTGGACTTTCCGGTGTTGCTGGAAACCCACCGTTATCGCCTCACCAACGACCTGTTGTTCACCCTCGACCTGCTGGCGCAAATGCCGGATTTGAAGCTGCTGGCCGACCTGTCCCACTACGTGGTCGGGCGTGAACTGCCCGAGCCCGGCGCGCCTGAAGACGACGACCATATCCGCACGATTTTGCGCCACAGCTGGGGGTTCCACGGCCGTGTCGCCAGCAGCGAACAGGTGCAGGTTTCCCTGGACTTCCCCCAACACCAAGCCTGGGTACAGCGTTTTACCCAGTGGTGGCGCTACGGGATCGAAGACTGGCTGGCCCGGCCCGACATGTCACAGAGCCTGTCCTTTACCTGCGAACTGGGGCCGCCGCCCTATGCGATTACCGGTGCGGACGGCCGCGAAATCAGCGATCGCTGGGCCGAAGCGCTGAAGATGCAGGCGCTGATTCGCGACGTGTGGGAGAGCTGTCAGGCATGATCTGCTAATCTGCGCGGGTTGAATTTCGCCCTTTAGCCTGGACTTTCTCCATGACACCATCCTCCGTTCAGCCGCCCCTTGAGCCGCAGTCCGTCTGCCATCCCATCACCAGCAGCGCGATTTTCATGGTTGCCACCGTTGCCCCCGGCAGTGAAGAGACGGTGCGTGGCTGGTGCGCGGACATCGCCGGCTTGGTGCGTTCGGTGGGCAAGCGCGTGCCGGCGGGCAATCTGACCTGCGTCTGCGGGTTTGGCTCGGACGCGTGGGACCGGCTGTTCGGCGCACCGCGCCCGGCGGCGCTGCATCCGTTTCGTGAATTCGGCGTAGAAGGGCGCAAAGCCGTGTCTACACCGGGGGATATCCTGCTGCATATCCGCGCCGAACAGATGGACTTGTGTTTCGAATTGGCCACCCACGTGATGGCGGCCCTGGGCGACAGCGTCAAGGTGGTGGATGAGGTCCAGGGTTTCCGCTATTTCGACATGCGCAGCATCATCGGCTTTGTCGACGGCACCGAGAACCCGGTGGGGCGCAAGGCCGAAGGGTTCACCATTGTCGGTGATGAGGACAGCGAATTTCGCGGCGGCAGCTACGTGCTGGTGCAGAAGTACCTGCACGACATGACAGCCTGGAACGGCCTGACGGTGGAGGCCCAGGAGAAGGTGATCGGGCGGACCAAGCTGTCGGATATTGAATTGGACGAAGAGACCAAACCGAGCAATTCCCACAGTGCGCTGACAGTCATCACCGACAAGAACGGCGATGAAGTAAAGATCCTGCGCGACAACATGCCTTTCGGCCGCCCCGGTGCCGGTGAGTTCGGCACCTACTTTATCGGCTATGCGCGTTCGCCGGAGCCTCTGGAATTGATGCTGAAAAACATGTTCGTCGGCCGTCCGGTCGGCAACTATGACCGCCTGCTGGATTTCAGCACGGCGGTCACCGGCGGCCTGTTTTTCGTGCCTTCGGCCGATCTGCTGGAAGAGCTGGCCGAGCGTGAGCCACAGGCTTAAGCCAGCAACCCGGTACTGACCGCCACAATCAGGAAGATCCCCAGCAACGCGCGATAGATCACGAACGGCCAGGTGGAGAACCGCTCCAGGAACTTCATCAGGCCCCAGATCGCAAAAAACGCCGAGATGCTCGCGACCACCAGGCCGAACAGCAAATGCGGCCAGGCATGGGCGGGCATGTCGGCGTGCAGCAGCACCCACAGTTCCTTCAAGCCGGCGAGGGCGATGGCGGGCAAGCCGAGCAGGAAGGAGAACCGCGCGGCTTCCTCACGCTTGAAGTTGAGGAACAGCGCGGCGGTCAACGTAGAACCGGAACGCGAAACCCCTGGAATCAGCGCACCAATCTGCGCAATGCCCACGATCAACGCATCCCGCAGGCGCATCTTGCTCACCTCGCGGGTGTGCCGCGCGCGCACTTCGGCCACCGCCAGCAGCACGGCCATGACCACGCAGGAAATACCGATCACCATCAACCCGCGCAACGGCGAGTTGCAGGCGTTCAGGGTCGAAGACAGCGCCAGGCCAGCGATGCCGATGGGGATGGTCGCCAGCACAATCGCCACCGCCAGCTTGAACCAGCGATCGTTGTAGTCACCTCTGCGCACGGCGTCGATGCTGCCGGTGGTCACCTGGCGCACATCTCGCCAGAAGTAACTGACCACTGCCGCCAGCGCCGCCAACTGCATCGCCGCGGAGAATGCTGAACCGGGGTCCTGCCAGCCGAGTAGGGCGGGTACTACGCGCATATGGGCGGTGGACGACACCGGCAGTAGCTCGGTAATACCCTGGATCACGCCCAGGATGAAGACTTGCAGGTAGTCCAGGGAGGCAAAACCCACGTCCAGGCCAGCGGTACAGGCGTTTGTCAAAATACGTGTCCTTGAAAGAGAGCGGCAATTTCGCGGAGTTTATTCGAAATGTTTCAGGGTTTTGGCAGAGGCAACACCTATTTGCAATCGGTTCAGCAAGTAGAAAGGTTGGCCGCTCTCTTGGCCTGCCCACCGGTTTTGTGAACAATGGCGCCCTGTGTTTTTTCACCGAGAGTCTCATGCCCGAAGTCACCGTCGAATTGATCCAGACCGGCCCGGAGCACGCCGAGCTGATCCGCAATCTTTACCAGTACTACGCCTATGAATCCTCTGACTGGGAACAGGAAGATGTCGAGGCCGATGGGCGTTTCTACATCCATGACGAACACCTGGTCCGCTACTGGCAGGACACGCAATGGAGCGCCAACCTGCTGTTGGTGGATGGCTATATCGCTGGCTTCCTGTTGATCGAAGGCAGCGAGCTGCCAGGCATTGACGCCCTGGAGTTGGCCGACTTGTTCGTCCTCAAACGCTACCGCCGCAAAGGCATTGGCCGCGCCATTGCCAGCCAGGTGCTGTGCAGTGGCGAGGCCGATTGGCTGGTGCGCTTCTATGACCAGGACGAAGTGTCCCAAGCGTTCTGGCGCACGGTGCTGGATAACCTGCCGCGTCCGGTGCAAACGATTGAGCTGGAGGATGAGCCGCAACTGGTGAGTTACCTGATTACGCGGGCGGCACTGCATTAAACGCCTGCTGCATCACCTGCGGCGGCTGCCCGAACGCCCTTAAAAATGCCTGGCGCATGCGCTCGCGATCACCAAACCCGGTTTCGCGGGCGACCACCTCGACCGGGTGGCGACTGGTTTCCATCATCGCCCGTGCCGCTTCTACCCGCAGCGACTCGATGGCCTTGGCCGGTGTCTGTCCGGTCTCTTCCCGGAATACCCGACTGAACTGGCGCGGGCTGAGGCGGGCGACATCGGCCAGGGCGTCTACCGACAAGTCGTGGGTCAGGTTCTCACGGGCATAGGCCAGGGCCAGTTGCACGCGGTCCGACTTGGGGTCCAGCTCCAGCAGCGCCGACAACTGCGACTGTTCACTGCCCCGGCGTTGGGCGATCACCAGTTTGCGCGCAATGCGCCGGGCCAGATCACTGCCCAGGTCGTTTTCCACCATCGCCAAAGCCAGGTCCACCCCGGCACTCATGCCGGCACCGGTCCACACCTGGCCGTCCACCACGAACAGCTTGTCTTCTTCCAAATGAATGTCCGGATAGCGCTTGCGAAAGGCTGGCGCGTGAATCCAGTGGGTGGTGGTGCGCTTACCTGCCAGCAAGCCCGCTTCGGCCAGCACGAAGATGCCCATGCACAACGAGGCGACGCGTCGCGACTGGGCGGAGGCGGCCTTGACCAGTTCCAGCAGGTTGGCCTCCGGCAGGCGGAACTCCAGGTAGCCGCTGACGATGAGGGTGTCGTAACCCTCCGGCCGGATCGGCGTGGTGTTCACCGAAAAGCCCTGGGACGTCATCACCGCGCCGCCGCTCTCCGACACCAGGTGAAACTCATAGGCCGGTTCGCCGCGCAGCAGGTTCGCGCACTCGAACACCGAGCCCAGGCTGAGGCTCAGGGACTGGAAGTTCGGGTAAACCATCAGCGCAACGCTGTGCATCGCATGTCTCCGGGTGGGGGGAGCAGGGATTGTCGGCGGCTGCCGGGAAAACGGCAACCGACTTTGGCGGATGTCCGAAATCCTTGCGGATCTGACATTGTGCGGGTCTGGCCAGGCTCCTAACATTCCCTCAACGAACTAGACGACTGGTCTAATCCGATGAGCAACGAAACTAAAACTGTACGCCAGAGCATTCTTGATACGGCGCAATTGATTGTTGGCCGCAAAGGATTTTCTGCGGTGGGCCTGAACGAAATACTGCAAGCCGCCGACGTACCCAAAGGTTCGTTTTATCACTACTTCACCTCCAAAGATGCGTTCGGCGTTGTATTGCTCGACCACTACTTCGACAACTATGTGCACGGCATGCAGCAACTGTTCGACCTGCCGGGTTTAACCCAGCACGCCAAGTTGATGGCTTATTGGCAATGCTGGATCGACAACCAGACCGGCTGCACCGACGCGGGCAAATGCCTTGCCGTCAAACTCGGTGCGGAGGTGTCAGACCTTTCAGAGCCGATGCGCCTGGCCCTGCAACGTGGCACTGCACGCACCATCGGGTTGCTGGCCGAGGCCTTGCAGCAGGGCGTCGAAGACGGCTCGGTAGCGATTACGCAACACCCGGACAGCCTGGCCCGGCGCCTGTATGCGTTGTGGTTGGGCACCAGCGTCATGAGCAAGATCACCCGTACTACGGCGCCTTTTGATGAGGCGTTGGGGTTGACCCGACAGTTGTTGGGTCAGCCGGAAGAAACTGACATTCACACCTATCGAGGCACTGGAAAATGAAAGTATTAATGGTACTGACCTCTCACGACCAGCTTGGCGATACCGGCCGCAAGACCGGCTTCTGGCTCGAAGAGTTTGCCGCACCCTACTACGCGTTCAAGGACGCCGGCGCCGAGATCGTGCTGGCTTCACCGGCCGGCGGCCAGCCGCCGCTGGACCCGGTGAGTGACCAACCGGACTTCCAGACCGAACAGACTCAGCGCTTTGCCGCCGATCCTGCCGCCCAGCAAACCCTGGCGACCACGGTGAAACTGGACTCGGTCAACGCCGACGATTTCGACACTGTGTTCTACCCAGGCGGCCACGGCCCGCTGTGGGACCTGGCCGAATCGCCGGTGTCGATCGCGCTGATCGAGTCCTTCGAGCGTGCTGGTAAGCCCATCGGCTTTGTCTGCCACGCACCGGGCGCGCTGCGTCACGTCAAGGCGGTAAATGGTGAACCGTTGGTCAAGGGGCGTCGCGTCACCGGGTTCTCCAACTCGGAAGAGGCGGCGGTGGAGCTGACCGATGTGGTGCCGTTTCTGGTGGAAGATGAATTCAAGAAGTTGGGCGGCCTTTACGAGAAAGGCGCTGACTGGCAGTCCTTTGTCATTACCGATGGCTTGTTGGTTACCGGGCAAAATCCTGGCAGTTCCAGTGATGTCGCTAAAGCCCTGCTGAAACTGACCGCTTAATTAAATAAACCGCTGAGTTCATTGGCGACTTTTATAAGTCGCCAATGCTTTAGCACGTCCAGAATTTGGAAATGATTAGATGACTGACAATGTTTTAAGTACCCCGATAAAGCTGGGTCACCATACGCTGAACAACCGTATTGTCTTGCCGCCATTGACGCGCCAGCGCAGCGCCCAACCGGGTGATATCGCGACCGACTTGATGGCCGAGTATTACCGCCAGCGGGCCAGTGCCGGTTTCATGGTCAGCGAAGGCACGCAGATAGAGCCACGTGGCCAGGGCTACGCCTGGACACCGGGCATCTACACCCCGGCGCAGATCGACGGTTGGCGCAAGGTCACCGACGCGGTGCATGCCGAGGGCGGGGTGATCTTTGCCCAGTTGTGGCATGTCGGTCGGGTGTCGCATAACGCCTTGCAGCCAGAAGGGGCGGCGCCAATCGCACCGTCTGCCCTCCAGGCCCTGCAAGCCAAAGCCTTTATCGAAACGGCGCCGGGCGAGGGCGAGTTGAAACAGCCGCCTGTGCCACGTGCATTGACCACGCAGGAGGTCAAGGAACTGGTCGGGCACTACGCCCAGGCTGCACGCAATGCGCTGGATGCCGGGTTTGACGGGGTGGAGATCCATTCGGCCAATGGCTACCTGGTGAACCAGTTCATCTCGGCCCATGCCAATCAACGTGACGATGAGTACGGTGGTTCGTTGGAAAATCGCCTGCGCTTTCTGCGTGAGATTGTTGAGGCGGTGAGCGCCGTGGTCGGGCCGGAACGCCTGGGCGTGCGCTTCTCGCCGTTGTTCAGCGGCACCGATCAGGACCGCGTGTACATCGGCCTAGTGGAAGACGACCCGCACCACACCTACATCGAAGCCATCAAGGTGCTGGAAGCGTCGGGCATCGCCTACGTCTCTATCGCTGAAGCCGACTGGGACAACGCCCCCGACCTGCCTGAAACCTTCCGCCGTGCAGTGCGCCAGACGTTCAGCGGACGGATCATCTACGCCGGCCGCTACACCGCTGAACGCGGTGCGCGGTGGGTAGAGGCGGGGCTGGCGGATTTGATCGCGTTCGGGCGGCCGTTCATCGCCAACCCGGATCTGCCGCAGCGGCTGTTCAAGGGGTGGCCGTTGAATCCGCTGCGGGTGGAGGGCATGTACGGCGGTGGTGCAGAGGGTTATATCGATTACCCGGTTTACGCCGAATAATCAGGCAACCCGCAACACAATCTTGCCAATATGATCCCCACCTTCCATCCGCGCATGCGCCTGATCGGCCTGGGTGTAATCGAACACCTGGTCGATCATCGGCAGGCAGCGCCCGGCTGACAGCACTGGCCATACATGCTCGCGCAGTTGGTCGGCGATTGCGGCTTTTTCGTCCTTGGTCCGTGCGCGCAGCAGCGAACCGGTGACGATTGCGCGTTTGCCTAGAATGGTCAGCAAGTCCACCTCATTGGCCTTGGCACCGCCGAGGAACCCCAGCATTACCAGACGGCCGTCCATCGCCAGCGCCTTGAGGTTGTTGTTGAGGTAGGAGGCCCCCATGATGTCGAGGATCACATTCACGCCTTGATCAGCGATCACCTGGGCGAAATCCTGTTCGCGATAGTTGATCGCTTCTGCCCCCAGGGCACGAATGGCCGCACATTTTTCTTCGCTGCCGGCGGTGGCAAACGCCTGGATGCCGAACTCGCGGCACAGCATCAGCGCGGTGGTGCCGATACCACTGGTGCCGCCGTGGATCAGCACCCGCTGGCCGTTGTGGGCGCCGCCGATGCCGAACAGGTTGGCCCACACGGTAAAGAAGGTTTCCGGGATGGCCGCCGCTTGAATCCAGTCCATTCCTTCGGGAACCGGCAACGCCTGGCTGGCGGGCACTGCGCAGTATTGGGCGTAACCACCGCCATTGGTGAGGGCGCAAACCTTGTCACCGACGGCGTACTCGGTCACGCCATCGCCCAGCGCTACCACTTCACCTGCCACTTCCAGGCCGGGGAGTGGGCTCATGCCGGGTTTCATCGGGTACTTGCCGGCGCGTTGCAAGGCATCTGGGCGGTTGACGCCGGCGGCGTGCACGCGGATCAGGATTTCACCGGCTACCGGCGAGGGCAGTGGCACCTGGCGCGGTTTGAGCACCTCGGGGCCGCCAGGGGTGGTGATTTCAATCAGGGTCATGTCGGTAGGCAGGGGCATTTTGCGGGTCCTGTTGCGGTGAGCGTATGAAGTGGGACCACGCTGCGCGACGGTTGATTCAAATGAAACCGTGCAGCAGGGTCATCTTGGATATTTTCCATGGTCGACAGGATAGCAAGGTCGCATGATGCAATAATGCTGCGATTCGGCAACACATCAATGCATATATGCAGCAGTGGAGGACCCAATGAACTGGGACGATGCACGGGTGTTCCTGGCGGTGTGCCGGGAGTCCACATTGCGCGGCGCCGCACGGTTGTTGGGCGTGGATCAGGCCACGGTAGGCCGGCGGGTCAACGCACTGGAAAAGTCCTTGGGCGCCACCTTGTTCCTGCGCACGTCCGAGGGCTACGCGCTGACGGCCGTGGGCGAGGCTGCATTGCTGTCGGTGGAGAAAATGGAGCGTTCAGCCCTCGACCTTGAGCGCCAGGTTCAAGGCCTGGATGATCGTTTAACGGGCACCGTGCGCGTCAGCACCACCGATTCCCTGGCCATCGACTTCCTGATTCCGTCCATCGCTCGCCTGCACGACAAACACCCCGACGTGCGCGTGCAACTGGACGCTTCCACCCAAATGCTCAGCCTGGCCAAGCGTGAGGCCGACATCGCTGTGCGCAACCAGCGTCCGGATAACCCCGACCTGATCGCCCGTCGCATCGCCCGTTGGCCGTTGGGCCTGTTTGCCTCCCAGGACTACATTGACCGCCACGGCGTGCCCGAACCGGGCAGCCTGTTCGAGGGGCATGACCTGGTGGTCTACCAGCCGCATCTACAAAGCATGAAAGAGCTGACCCTGGTTTCCGAGCCTCTGGGCCGAGGGCGCATTGTTGCTGCCTTGAGTTCCAGTTTGCTGGTGCGCCGCTCGATCGCTGCCGGCATCGGCATAGGCGAAATCCCGGTGTGCACGGGTGAGCGTGACGGGCTGGTGCGCCTGTGGCCCGAGCGCACTCGGCCACTGCCGTACGACGTGTGGCTGGTGACCCACGCCGACCTGCGCCACACCGCACGGGTGCGGGTGGTGATCGATGAAATCGTCGCGGCGTTTGCCGGCGTCGGGGAGTGAGGTCAGCACAGACTTGCAAGCGTGAGGGCGCCTCGGCCGACACAATCGACGTTTATGTCGACCTACCGAGAGTACGCATGAACGAATCAAAATGTCAGGACTTGGGGCTGCTGTTTCTGCGGGTCAGCGGAGCGCTGTTCCTGTTGTGGGTACATGGTTTGCCCAAGCTGCTGAGTTACAACGAGCAATTGAAGCTGATCGAAGATCCGTTTCATCTGGGCGCTTCGGCCACGCTAATGTTGGCGATATTTGCTGAAGTGCTGTGCCCGCTGCTGATCATTGCCGGCGTGCTGGTGCGTCTGGCGTGCCTGCCGATCCTGTGTGTGCTGCTGATTGCCTTGCTGGTGGTGCACCCGGAGTGGACGCTGTTCGAGGCGCAGTTCGGTTGGCTGCTGTTGATCATTTTCACCACGGTGCTGATCAGCGGGCCAGGGCATCTGGTACTGCCTCAGCGTTTCTCTTGAGCAAAAAAAGGCCGGGCAAGCCCGGCCAAATAAGGAGAGGAGGGTTTAGGTGTTTCAGCGGTTCAGGAACGCCAGCAGGTCTTCATTCAACTGCTGCGCATGGGTCACGGCAAACCCGTGGGGGGCGTCCTTGTAGACTTTCAACTCGGCACCCTTGATCGAGGCAGCGGCCACTTTGCCGGTTGTCTCGAACGGTACTATCTGATCGCCATCGCCGTGGATCACCAGGGTCGGCACGTCGATCTTGGCCATGTCCGGGCGGAAGTCGGTTTCGGAGAATACGGTGACGCAGTCGACGGTCGATTTGAGGGACGCCAGCAACGCTACCTGCAAGGTTTGGGTCAACACACCTTCTGAGACAACCTGGCCTTTGTTGGTGCCATAGAACGGTGCGTTGAAATCACTGATGAATTGCGCACGGTCCTTCAGCAGCCCGGCCTTGATGCCGGCGAACACTTCAGCCGGCACGCCTTGCGGGTAGTCCGGTTTCTGACCAAACAGCGGCGTCACCGCGCCCAGCAACACCAGGCCGGCCACGCGCGCGCTGCCATGGCGTGCGATGTAGCGCGCCACGTCGCCGCCACCCATGGAGAAGCCCACCAGGGTCACGTCCTTGAGGTCCAGGTGCTCGATCAACTGGGCGATATCGTCGGCGAAGGTGTCGTAGTCGTTGCCGGTCCACGGCTGGTCCGACCGGCCAAAACCACGGCGGTCGAATGCGATGGTGCGAAAGCCGCGGCTGCTCAGGTATTCCATCTGGTATTCCCACATATCGGCATCCAGCGGCCAGCCATGGCTGAACAACACGGGCTTACCGCTGCCCCAGTCCTTGAAGTAGATCTGGGTACCGTCTTTGGCAACGAATGTGCTCATGGAAAACTCCTTGGAGGGTGGGAAGAGAATGCTAGTTCACTATTGCGCTAAACCGGACGAAGGGCTTGTACGCCTGTGCTCGGTTGAACGGTTGAGCGTCTATGCTGGTCGATTGACTTCCAACGTCAGATCACACAGGTGAACGAAATGGCCAAGACTTACAGCTACGCCGCCCAGAACGCCAAGGACTCCCTCAAGCCCTACACCTTCGAGCGACGTGCGCCGGGGGCGGATGACGTGCAGATCGACATTCTCTATTGCGGCGTCTGCCACTCCGACTTGCACACCGTGCGCAACGAATGGAATAACACCCTTTATCCTTCCGTGCCCGGCCATGAAATTGTCGGTCGCGTGACTGCAGTGGGGGGCAACGTCAAGACGTTCAAGGTCGGTGACCTGGCCGGCGTCGGCTGCATGGTCGACAGTTGCCAGCACTGCGCGTCCTGCGCCGAAGGCGAGGAGCAATATTGCGAGAACGGCTTTACCGGCACCTACAACGGCCCGGTATTCGGCGGTGAGAACACCTTCGGCGGCTACTCCGACAGCATCGTGGTCAAGGAGAAGTTCGTGCTGCGCATTTCCCACGACGCGTCCAACCTGGCCGCCGTAGCGCCGTTGCTGTGCGCGGGCATTACCACCTATTCGCCGTTGCATCACTGGAAGGTGGGCCCCGGCAAGAAGGTCGGCGTGGTCGGCCTGGGCGGCCTGGGCCACATGGCGGTGAAGATCGCCCATGCCATGGGCGCCCATGTGACGCTGTTCACCACCTCACCCAACAAGCGTGAAGACGGTTTGCGCCTGGGTGCCGATCAAGTGGTGGTATCAAAGAATGCTGACGAGATGGCCAAGGTCGCCAACAGCCTGGACTTCATCCTCAACACCGTTGCTGCACCGCACAACCTCGATGCGTTCCTCAACCTGCTCAAGCGTGACGGCACCATGACCCTGGTCGGCGCGCCCGACAGCCCGCACCCGTCGCCGACGGTGTTCAACCTGATCTTCAAGCGCCGCAGCCTGGCCGGCTCGCTGATTGGCGGCATCCAGGAAACCCAGGACATGCTGGATTTCTGTGCCAAGCACGGGATTGTCTCGGACATCGAAATGATCGATATCCAAGGCATCAATGAGGCCTATGAGCGGATGCTCAAGGGCGATGTGAAGTATCGGTTTGTGATCGATATGGACAGCCTGAAAAAAGAAAGCCACGCCGCCTGACCCCCTTGTGCAGGAGCCGGTAAGCCGGTTCCTATGGGGTTTTGATGTTCAGACTGAGAGGTGCTCGTAAAAAATCGTTGCACTTACCACCGTGCCCATCAGCGTTGATCATCGGATAGGCATTGGCGTCTGAATATTGTGTAAAAGGCCATTATTGAAGCTCACGAATGATCCGGCAAAAGACCGGGTCATCCAGGTACGCCACGTTCAGGCGGGTCCAGGGCGAGGTATCTTTTGGCTGGGTCGAGAAGATCGAGCCGGGTGCGAGCATCACGCCCTGGGCCAGGCAGTGCCGGGTGAGCACATGCGCGTCCTCGATATGCGGGAAGCGTGCCCACAGGTACAGGCTCTGCTCCGGGCGGCAAAACACCTCGGCGCCGAGGTCGTCGAGCAGGTCGAGGCCGCGCGCGGTGGCGTGGCGCAGGCGGTCTTGCAGGCGCGACAGGTGCCGTAAAAACTGCCCTTCGCCGAGGATCACGTCGATAGTGCGCTCACTGTATTCGGCGCCGCTGTTGTGCAGGATCATCTTGATGTCCGCCAGTTCTTCCACGCGTTGTTTGCTGCCGGCGATAAACCCCACACGCAACGCCGCCGACACCGATTTGGAAAAACTGCCGACATACAGCGTGCGGTTGAGCTGGTCGAGGGAGGACAACTTGATCGCGGAGCTGGGCTTGAAGTCGGCCATTGCATCGTTTTCCACCAGTAGCAGGTCATAGGTCTCGGCGATTCGCAGCAGTTGGTGCGCCTTAGACGGAGACAGGTCCGAGCCGGTGGGGTTGTGGCCGATGGACTGCAGGAAGAACAGGCGCGGTCGATGGGCCTTGATCAACTGCTCCAGCACCTGCAGGTTCGGCCCGTCGGGCTCGCGGGGCACACCGAACATGCGCGCGCCTTGCAATTGCAACTTGCCGAACAGCGGGTAGTAACCGGGGTCTTCCACCAGGACCGGGTCGCCGGGGTTGAGGTAACGACGGATGATCAGGTCCATCGCGTGGTTGGCGCCCAGGGTGGTCACCAGTTGGCGCGGTGAGACGGGCAGCGCGTAGTCCGCCAGTTTTTGCACCAGCCGTGTGCGCAGTCCGGCATTACCCAGGCGTGTGCCATAGCGAAACAGCGTGGTCACGCCTGCCCGCACGACCTGGCGGTGGAACTTGTCCAGGCGCATGTCCATCAGCCATTCAACTGGCGGAAAGCCTTCACCCAGGTGCGAGTGGCCAGGGTCGCGCACGAACTGCTGGCGCATCATCCAGATGGTGTCCAGCGCCCGGTTGTAGGGTTGGCTGTCTTCCTCTTCGCTGGTGTGGGCCACGCGCTTGATCACGAAAAAGCCCTGGCCGTGGCGCGCCTCCACCAGCCCCTCGGCGGCCAGGTGTTCATAGGCGGTGATCACCGTGTTCTTCGAATGCCCATGCAGGCGCATGTATTCGCGCAGAGACGGCAGCTTCTCGCCGGCCTTGAGGGCGCCGTCGGTGATTTGCTGGGCGATGGCGCTGGCCACCTGTTGCGCGAGGGTCGTGCGCGACATGCTGCAATTCCTTGTGGATGCTTCTTATGGGTACAGTGTCTGAACTGTCCGGCAAAACTGTACCTTCTTTCAAGGCTACAGATGGGGCAATTTGACGGCATCCAATAACAAATGACTCCTTGAGGAGCCCTGCATGTCGATCGATTCCCGCTTGCCCAATTTCCGCTGCCTCACCCCCAGTCAGCGCCTTGAGCACCTGCAACCCTTGCTCGGCCTGAGCAACGAAGACCTGGCGCTGCTGCGCGATGCCGGTGCGCTGCCGCTGGAAATCGCCGACGGTATGATCGAGAACGTCATCGGCAAATTCGAGTTGCCGTACGCCGTCGCCAGCAACTTCCGTATCAACGGTCGCGACGTGGTGATCCCGCTGGTGGTAGAGGAGCCGTCGGTGGTCGCCGCCGCATCGTTCATGGCCAAGTTGACCCGCCCGGCCGGTGGTTTCCAGACCTCCAGCAGCGCGCCGTTGATGCGTGCGCAGGTGCAGATCATCGGCATACGCGACCCGTTTAATGCGCGCTTGAGCCTGCTGCGCAACAAAGACGAAATCATCGCCCTGGCCAATAGCAAGGATCAGTTACTGAACACGTTGGGAGGGGGTTGCCGGGACATCGAAGTGCACATCTTCGCTGACAGTCCGCGCGGGCCGATGCTGGTGGCGCACCTGATCGTCGACGTGCGCGACGCCATGGGCGCCAATACCGTCAACACCATGGCCGAGGCCGTGGCGCCGCTGATGGAGCGCCTCACCGGCGGTAAAGTGCGCCTGCGCATCCTGTCCAACCTGGCCGACCTGCGCCTTTGTCGCGCGCAGTTGCGCATCGCCCCGGAACACTTGGCCACCGCCGAATACAGCGGTGAAGAGGTGATCGAAGGCGTGATTGATGCCTACACCTTTGCTGCCATCGACCCGTATCGCGCCGCCACCCACAACAAGGGCATCATGAATGGCATCGACCCGTTGGTGGTTGCCACCGGCAATGACTGGCGCGCGGTGGAAGCCGGTGCGCATGCCTACGCCTGCCGCAGCGGTCACTACGGTTCGCTGACCACCTGGGAGAAAGACAGCCAGGGCCACCTGGTCGGTACTCTGGAAATGCCCATGCCCCTGGGCCTGGTCGGCGGCGCCACCAAGACTCATCCGCTGGCGCAACTGTCGCTGCGTATTCTAGGGGTGAAAACTGCCCAGGAGCTCGGTGAAATCGCCGTCGCCGTTGGCCTGGCACAGAACCTGGGTGCCTTGCGTGCCCTGGCCACCGAAGGTATCCAGCGTGGGCATATGGCGCTGCATGCACGCAACGTGGCGCTGTCCGCCGGAGCCAGGGGCGACGAAGTGCAGTGGCTGGTTGAGCGCATGGTCGCGACCCACGACGTGCGTGCCGACAGTGCCCGCGCGCTGCTGCTCGACAAGCGCGGGCAGTGAGCATGGACAGCGTTCGGCTGGTGGAGGTGGGCGCGCGCGACGGCTTGCAGAATGAAGCGCGTAGCCTGTCGGTAGACACTCGAATCGCCCTGGTGGAGCGCTTGGCCGATGCCGGTTTGCGCACCCTCGAGGCGGGGGCCTTTGTGTCGCCGCGGTGGGTGCCGCAAATGGCCAATTCCGATGCCGTGCTGCGCGGCCTCGGCCAGCGCACCGGGGTGACCTACACCGCGTTGGTGCCCAACCTGCAAGGCCTGGACATGGCCCTGGCCGCCGGTTGCCGTGAGGTGGCGGTGTTCGCCGCGGCGTCCGAGGCGTTTTCGCAGAAGAACATCAACTGTTCGATCGCTCAGAGCCTGGAGCGCTTCGAGCCGGTGCTCGCCAAAGCCCTGGAGGCGGGCGTTGCAGTGCGCGGCTACGTTTCCTGCGTGCTGGGCTGCCCGTTTACCGGCGCGGTCCCCGTCGAACAAGTGGTCGCCGTCAGCAAGGCCCTGTACACCATGGGCTGCTATGAAATCAGCCTGGGCGACACCATTGGCACCGGCACGCCAGGGGCAACCGCGCGGTTGATCGAGGCCTGCGCCGACGCAGTGCCGCTCAGCGCATTGGCCGGGCACTTCCATGACACCTATGGCATGGCCGTGGCCAATGTGCAGGCCGCTTGGCAGGCCGGCGTTCGAGTGTTCGACAGCTCTGTCTCCGGCCTGGGTGGTTGCCCTTACTCACCGGGCGCCACTGGCAACGTAGCGACTGAAGAGCTGGTGTACCTGTTTGAAGGCCAAGGCATCGCCACGGGCGTCGACCTTGCACAATTGATCGAGGTAGGCGTCTTTATTGATAGTCAGCTGCACCGCAGCGGCGCGTCGCGGGTCGCCAAGGCACTGCGCGCACGCATCCAATAACAATACGTGGAGCACCCATGAACCCTCTCGCAACCACCTTGGCCGGCTTCGGCCCGCTCAAGGGCGTGACCATTCTCGACCTCACCCGCGTGGTGGCCGGGCCTTATTGCGCCATGCTGCTGGCGGACATGGGCGCCAGCGTGATCAAGATCGAGCACCCCGCTGATCCCGATCTGACCCGCGAATTCCCGCCCATGAGCCGCAGCGTCAGTGCGCCGGTCAGCGGCTTTTTCGCGCAGTTCAATCGCAACAAACAGGCGGTGTGCCTGGACCTCAAGCACCCGGACGGCAAGGCAACCTTCCTGGACATGGTGCGCAAGGCCGATATCGTTATCGAGAACTTCCGACCCGGCACCATGGACAAGCTGGGCCTGGGCTACGCGGTTCTCAAGGCGGTCAACCCGGCGCTGGTGTTTACCGCCATCAGTGGCTTCGGCCAGCATGGGCCCAACTCATCACGCCCGGCGTTTGACAGCAGCGCCCAGGCCTGTGGTGGCCTGTGGTCGATGAACGGCACCGTTGAAGAGCCGATGCGCGTCGGTACGGTGCTGGGGGATTTGTCGGCGGCGCTGTACGCCGCCATCGGAACCCTTGGGGCCCTGCGTGAGGCCGAGCGCAGCGGTCAGGGCCAACGGGTGGACGTGTCCCAGCAGGATTCGATCATCTCCCTGACCGAAAACGCCGTGGTCACCTACACTGAAACCGGCGAAGTGGTCGGGCCTACTGGCAACGGCCATCCCTTCGTCAAGCCTTACGGTCGTTATGCGTGCAAGGACGGCTTCGTCTTCTTCGGTGCCTACACCGACAAGTTCTGGCGCGAGGCCTGCCATGCGTTTGGTGATGCGGCCCTGGCCAGTGACCCGGAAATCGACACCATGGCCAAGCGTTTCGACCACGCCACCTACCTGCGGCGGGTCAAGCCCATCGTCGAAGGTTGGTGCGCCGCTTACACCAAGGCCGAGCTGGAGGCCCTGACCGGCGACCGCTTCCCGTTGTCACCGATCAAGAGCATGGATGAAGTGGTGGCCGATCCCCATGTGCGTGAGCGCGACATGGTCATCAGCGTCGAATGCCAAGGCGCGCATTTCGAGGTGTTCGGTAACCCGGTGAAGCTTTCCGGTGGCACCTTGGAGAAAGGTGCCAGCGCCCCTGGCGTCGGCCAGCACAACCAACAGATTTACCGTGAATGGCTGGGCCTGGATCAGGCGCAATACGACGACTTGGTCGCGCGAGGTGTGATTTGAGCCTGCTTACCGCCGAGATCAAGGCGTGTATCGGCCTGGCATTGCCGCCCGTGCGCTTTGAAATCAGCCGCCAGGATATCCGTAAATACGCGGTCGCCACCGGCCAGCGCCAGGCACGGTTCCTGGCAGGGGATGAGGCGCCGCTGATGTTTCTGTTCAGTGTGCTGATGCCGGTGTTGCCCCTGGACCAATTGCGTGAGGACGGCCATTTCCCGGATAACGCGCTGCTGCCGGAACTGCCACTCAAACGTATTCTGGCCGGGGGCAGCCGCTATCAAGTGTACCGGCGTATTTATCCGGGTGATGTGCTGGTTTGCCGCCAGACATTGGTGGATATCCATGAAAAACAAGGCAGTGACGGACCGTTGATTTTCCTGGTGTTCGAAAACCGCTTCGAAAGCGAGGCGGGCGAGCCGCTGGTGATCGAACACCTGACCCGGATAGCGAGGTAACCATGCCCCTGATCGAAATCGGCCAGGCTTTGCCCGAACGCCAATACTCACCGGGCACGGTGCAGTTGTTCCTGTACAACGCGGCGATCTGGAATGCACACCGCATTCACTACGACCTGGACTACGCCCAGAAAAGCGAGGGCCACCCGGCGTTGTTGGTGGACGGCCCGTTGCAGGGTGACTGGTTGACGCAGTTGCTCTACGACTGGATGGAGGACGCGGACGAACTGGTGGCGTTCGAGTACAGCAACCGTCGCGCCGCCTATGTAGGTGATGTGTTTACCGCCAAGGGTGAGATCCATACGGTGGAGGGCAACTGCATCACGTTGCTGTTGCAGCTAGTCAATCAACAGGGCCAGGCGACCACGGTGGGTCGCGCCACGGTTCGCAAGACCTGAAGCTTCACCCCCCTTATAAAAACAACAAGCCCGAAAGGGCCGGAGGGCACCATGCAGCAACCCCTTTTACCGTCGGACAAGCAACACCTGTATGAAGTCTGGGGCGACACCATTGACGCGCGTCACCTGGCGCTGTCCATCGGCATTGGCGCAGTGGTCAGCCTCGGCGCGTATTTTGCGGCGCAACACCTGTTGCACTACGTGGTGGAGTCGGCGCAGATGGCGCGTGCCTACGCCATGTTGATCGGCATTCTCGGCTGTCTCGCCGGCGGCGCGATCAGTGCCAGGTTGTTTGCGCCCAAGCGCGATGTGCAGGAAAACGTCGCCGACCAGAGCTTTCGCGAGCAAGTGGTGGCCGATCTGCTCAAGGAGTACGGCAGCCTGGGACGCCTGGAAGATCTGTCCGCCGAGGTGATCGCGGAACTGCGTGAATTGGAGCTGTATGAGTTGTTCCGCGAAGCCCAGGCCCGCGAAGAAAATGTGCCCGTCACGTCGGCGCCCGTACTTACGGCCAGCCTCAGCGGAGGGCGCGGGTGATGGACATCTTGTTGCATGAAATCATGATGGCCTTCGCCCTCGGGCTGCTCGGCGCGGTGGTGTTTGCCGCCATCGGCCTGGTCTCCGGTACTGACGAAACCACCACCCTGGCGCCCCTGACCATGCTGGTGGTGCTCCTCGGTGCGCCTCCAGCCGGGGTGCTGACGTTCTTTCTCGCTGGAGCAGTCGCCAAGCACATGACCCATGCCGTGCCCACCGCGTTGCTGGGGATTCCCGGCGACACTTCGGCCACGGCGTTGCTTGCCGATGCGAACTACCTGCGCAAGCTCGGCGTGCCGCATATAGCCCTGCGCAAGATGATCTCCGGCGGAGCGGTGGCGGCCTTGATTGCGGTGCCGCTGTCGGTGCTGTTCGCCGTGTTGCTGGCGCCGTTTGGCGGGGTGATCAAGCAGTTCGCGCCTTGGGTGTTCCTGTGCGCCGCATTCACCATCGCCTACTTCTCGGCGGGCCGTTGGGCCGCAGTGCTGGCTCTGGTGCCGTTTGTGGTGGTGATCGTGGCGCTGCAATCACTGACGGGGCAATACGGGGTCAAGCTGTCGGTGAGCTACTTCCTGGGTATTGCCGTGGCACCGCTGATTGCCTCGCTGTTTTCGCTATTGGCTCCCAGCGAGCGCCAGCGCATGCGGCGCGATCAGTACCGGGTGTTTTCCCTGGCACCGGACGTGAAGGGCTGGAGTGGCTATTTCCCCAACCCGTTCAAGGTCATCAACCCGCGCCAGGTGCGTGTGACGGCCATGGCCGCCAGCGTGTCCAGCGCCACCTTCGTGTTCAGCCCGGTGGCGATGACGGTGATCATGGGCGAAGTGATTGGTTCGCGGATCAAGCATGCCTATGACCGCCTGACCACGGTGATCACCGCGCGTAACGGAGTGACCGAGTCGACCTACATCGCTGAAACCCTGATCCCGCTGATGGCATTCGGTTTGCCCCTGAGCCCGGTGGCAGCGGGCCCCGCTGCGCCGTTGTTCAACGCGCCACCACGGTTTTTCGTCGACAACGCCACCGGTGAAATCAACAACCTGCATAACCTGCTCAACACCTGGGAATTCCTTGGCTACGGCATGCTTGCGGTGATCGTGGCGATCCTGGTGGCTTACCCCTTCACCATGAACTTCGCCCACGGCGCGGCGGCTTATGTGGTGCGCAAGATCAGTCATGAAGCGGTGATTGCGACCTTTATCGGCCTGGTGCTGGTGATCGGTATCTGGGAAGGCGGGCTGCTCGGGCTAATGGTGATCATCACCGTGGGCTTGCTCGGCGGGTTCCTGGCGCGCTTCCTGGGGTTCAACATCGGCGTGCAATTCATGGGCTACTACACGGCGGTCCTGACGGTGCCTGCAATCATCGCGCTGACCGGCCACTAAATCCGCAACACCTCACCTCAACACTCTAGCCAGCAGATACCGGTTATCTGCGACGGGAGGCGTTTGCCTCCCAGAAAGGAATAATAAAAATGAAGATCCTTTTGCGCTCCAACCCTGTTGTGTTCACTTGCCTTGTCTTCAGCGCCGCCAGCAGTTACGCCGATGGCTTCCTGGAAGACGGCAAAGCCTCGCTGAACCTGCGTAATTTTTACCTGAACCGCAACTTTGTCGATGGCAACTACCCCCAGGCCAAGGCTGAGGAGTGGACCCAGAGCTTTATCCTTGACGCGCGCTCCGGCTACACCGCAGGCGTGGTCGGCTTTGGCGTGGACGTGCTGGGGCTGTATTCGCTGAAGCTCGATGGCGGCAAAGGCACCGCCAATACCCAATTGCTGCCGGTGCATGACGATGGGCGCCCGGCGGACGATTTCGGCCGGCTCGGCGTGGCGTTCAAGGCCAAGCTGTCGAACACCGAACTCAAGGTCGGGGAATGGGCGCCGACTTTGCCGGTGCTGCGTTCTGACGATGGCCGTTCGCTGACCCAGACCTTTCGCGGCGCGCAGTTGACCTCGAAAGAATTCAGCGGCGTGAGCCTTTACGGCGGCCAATTCCGCGCCAACAGCCCACGTAACGATGCCAGCATGGAAGACATGTTCATGGCCGGTCGCCCGGATGCCACCTCCGACCGTTTCAATTTTGGCGGGGCCGAGTACCTGTTCAACGACAAAAAAACCCAGGTCGGCGCCTGGTATTCAGAACTGGCCGACATCTACCAGCAACGCTACTTCAACTTGACCCACAGCCAACCCGTAGGCGGCTGGGTGTTGGGCGCCAACCTGGGGTTCTTCTCCGGTGCGGAGAACGGCAAGGCATTGGCCGGCAACCTGGAGAACCGCGCTTTATCGGCCATGCTTTCAGCCAAAACCGGCGCTCATACGGTCTATGTCGGGTTGCAACGGATGTCCGGCGACAACGGCTGGATGCGCGTCAATGGCACCGCCGGCACCAGCCTGGCCAACGACAGCTATAACTCCAGCTACGACGCCGCCAAAGAGCGCTCCTGGCAACTGCGCTACGACTACGACTTCGCCGCCCAAGGCTTGCCTGGCCTGACGCTGATGACGCGCTATATCCGCGGCAGCAATGCCCACGTCGGCGCACGTACCGACGGTGAAGAATGGGGGCGCGAATCAGAGTTGGCCTATGTGGTGCAGAGCGGACCGGTCAAAAACCTCAATGTGCGCTGGCGCAATTCGACCTTGCGTCGGGACTTCAGCACCAATGAGTTCGATGAAAACCGCTTGATCATCAGTTACCCGCTGTCGTTGCTGTAGTCAGGGCCGCTGCGGTTTCACCGATGTCCCGAACGTGTTGCCCATACGCACGCTGGTCGCCGCCGGGGTGGATAAACCCACCGCGTTCGGCGGCCGTTTTTCCACGGGGATGTTCTGGGCTTCGCGGTTTTTCTTCGCCGCCTTGGTCGCATTCGTATCGTTGCCCATCTGCTGGCTGAGGCAGCCATAGTCGGGCGCCTTGTAGCCATCCACGCTGACTTCGGCGCACGTGCCGGCAGCGCTCTCGGCGTGGGCGAGCACGGGCATGGCAGCGCACAGCAACAGGCTGGCGAGGGTCGGTAACAGCTTCATCGGGCCTCCTGGCAGGCCCTGAGGAGTGGGCCGGTAAGGGTTGAAAGTGTAGTGCAGCGGGCTTCTCATCACCGTGATGTTTTTTTTGCTATCACCGTAACATCAGGTTCATAAACTGGCCTCAGGATGACGGTTTTCTAGGGCGCGTCGGCCGTGCAGCGATGCAGAGCAGGGGGTGAACAGGGAGCCTGGAGGCGCGTCATGTGCGCCCTGGTCTTGCTGTTGCTGTTGGCCGGCGGTCGTACGGCGCAGGCAGAGTCACTGCTGCTGTCGTTGAACCTGCCGGCGCAAGACCTGGAACATGCACTGCAAGCCTACAGCCGCGCCACCGGGATGGCGGTGCTGGTGGACCGCGAGTTGACGCGGGGCCGGCGCTCCATCGGGGTACGCGGACGCTTTACGGCGCAAGAAGCACTGGCGATGTTGCTGACAGGGAGTGGCCTGATGGCACGTTATGCACGCAGCGATGCGTTTACCTTGCAGACCCCGCAGGTCAGCCAGCCACCGCCCACAAAAGGGGCGGCGACACGCAGCGCCGCGCGGATCAACAACAGCTACGCGACGGCATTGCAGCAAGCCATCGAGACCAGCCTGTGCCGCTCGCCGCTGACCCGGCCCGGCAGTTTTCGGGCATTGGTGCAGGTGTGGGTCAACCCGGACGGGGTGATTGAACACAGCCGGTTGGTCAGCTCTACCGGCGATGAACAACGCGATGAAGCACTGGTGCGCAACCTGAGCGCAGCCCGGGTCCAACGCCCGGCGCCGAGTTCACTGCGCCAACCGGTGACTTTACTTCTGATGCCTGACACAACAGGAACACGCATGGAATGCACAGCAGCGAAAGGAACCTGGGGCGGATGAAAAATACCGGGCACAGTACGATGGTCAGCTTGTTCCTGGCCTCCTACGAAGACTTCAAGGTGCGTTTGCGCAAGCGCCTGGGCTCGGAAGACCTGGCCAACGACGTGCTGCACGAAACCTACCTGCGGGTCGACCGCATGGACGTGCCGCCCAACCTGCAACAGCCCAACGCCTACCTGTACCGCATGGCCCTGAACATCGCCGCTGACCGCCGCCAGGCCGATGCGCGCCTGCTCACCGGCAGCGAAGTGGAAGAACTGCTGCAAAGCGCCGACGAAGCCCAGGACCCGTCGCGGGTGGTGGGCGGCCAGAAAGAGATCCAATCCCTGGTCAAGGCGCTTTACGAACTGCCCGCACGCCGTCGCAAAATCCTCATCGCCGCGCGCCTGGAAGAGGCGCCGCACCTTGAGATTTCCCAGCGTTTCGGCATCTCCACGCGCATGGTCGAGAAGGAAATCAAGGCCGCCCTGGGCCACTGTGCCAAGCGCCTCGAAAGAAAAGTGATTCAGCGGTTCGGTCCCGGGGCCGGAAAACCGTCTTAGTGTCGAGTCCCTGATAAATCCGTGAGTACGTGCGCGCTTGAATATTTTCAGCTTCCCCAACGCCCGGCCATCCGCCGCCAGCCCCCTGCACGATGAAGCCCGCGACTGGCTGCTCCTGCTGACCTCGGGCCGTGCCACCGTGGCCGATGCCAAGGCGCTCAAGGCCTGGTGCGCGCAGAGCCCGGAGCATGCCCAGGCATTCGAGCAGGCCAAGGTGCTGTGGCAAAACCTCACACCGGCCCTCGACCAGGTGGCGCAACCGCGCAGCTTTGGTCGACGGGCGTTCCTGGGCGGCGCGATTGCCGCTTCGGCCGCGGTGGTGATGGTGCGCGTCGGCGTGCCGGGTGGCTTTGCCGGGCTTACCGCGGACTATCACACTGAAGTCGGTGAGCAGCGCCAGGTGCTGTTAAGCGAGGGGATCAGCTTGGAGCTCAACACCCAGACCCGCATCAGCCGGGTGGGGCAGGGCATTGAACTGCTTGAAGGCGAAGTCGAAGTGGTCGCCCACGTTGCCCAACCGCTCAAGGTCCAGGCCGGTGACGGCTGGGTCAGCGCGGCGCAGGCGCGGTTCAACGTGCGGCATACCGATCACACCGTGTGTGTCACCTGTATCGAAGGGTCGCTGTCGGTGGACGCTGCCGGCAACAGCATGAGCCTGGGCAGTGGCCGGCAATTGACCTACAGCACTGCCGGTTTCAGTGAGGTGACGACAGTCGACACCCAGGCAGTCGTGGCCTGGCGTGAACAGGTGCTGGTGTTCAACAACGCCACATTGGCGACGGTGGTGGATGAGATCAACCGGTACCGACCTGGGATGCTTGTGCTGCTTAACAAGCAACTGGGACAGCGCCGGGTGCAGGCACGGTTCAGTCTGCAGCAGCTGGCGGGCGTGGCATTGTTGATTCGCGATGCATACGGGGCGAAGTGCACGGAGTTGCCGGGTGGGGTGGTGTTGTTGAGTTAATTCATCGACCTCAACGGCCCCACCACCTGCCGATATTTTTCCACGCCCTGAGGCGTCTGCCGCACCAGACTGATTTCCAGTCCCAGCGGATCCTCCCGACGATTTCCGCTCAATTGTCGCCATCCCTTGTCTGCGTCCCACACTCGCACCTGCAGGTCACTCACACCGGTCAACACCACCACCCCATCCTTGGCCGCCGGCAGCGGGTATCGGTCCCGCGTCGGGGCGGCGGCGCGGTACAACGAGTTGCCCTTGAGCCACCAGCGCACGCGTTGCAGCCCATCCCCGGCCATCGGAGCGCTGCGGATCACGTCCAGCCTGAAGCCCTTGCTGTCGGAGCTGCGCACGATCACGGCGGCCAGCCCTTCGGTTTTGGGCGCCTCGTCTTGCGACATATCGGTGGCGACCAGCTCAACACTGGCGCGCAAGCTGATGTCGCGCTGCATCTGGTTCAGTGCCCGCAGCAGCACCTCCGTCTGCTCACTGCTCGCCTGCAAATGCTGATCAGCGCGCGTCACGCTGTCCAGCCCGCGCCAGGCGATCAGACTGACCACCGCCATGAGCATGATCGCCACCATCACTTCGATCAGGGTGAAGCCTTGCTGGGAGGTGTTCATGGTTGACTCACTACGCGCATCAAGCCGGCGGTGTTGCGTTGCAGGCTGAGGCTGTGTTGCCCGTCGGACAGCACCACCCGCAGCGGTGGGTTGATCCATTCGGCATTGAGCACCAGGGTTTGCCGGGGTTCGATGTTGATCTGCATGGGCGTGCTTTCCCAGAGGCGCGGCCGCAGTTGGGTGTCGCCCTGGAAAGACTCCACGCTCCTCCCATCATCGCTGCGGCGGTTGAAACCAAAGCCCTTGGCATCCGCACGCCAGGTGATGGGACGGCCGTCGGCGTGGGCTTCGGCCTGGGCGACTTGCAGCAACTGGCTCAGGCGCTCGGCGTCTTTGCGCAGCAGGTGCAGCGGGTCGGGTTTGATCGTGAGGCTGATGGCGGCGCTGGCGATGCCGATGATCACCAGCACCACCATCAGCTCAATCAGGGTGAAACCTTGCTGTTTCATCGCGGGCTTCCTGGAGAACTGGGGAGTCTGTGAAATAAAAGCGTGCGAATTGATCTGTAGGCTGGTGCGACGGACAAACAGGAGGTCCTCCCCATGGCATTTGCCCATCGTTTCACCCTGGCCCACGGCGTGCAGGCGCTGGGTGTGCTGGCCGCCCTGGCGGGCGTGGCGGTATGGACGCCGCTGCTGCTCACCAGCGCCGAATCCCACACGCCCCAAGCCACGCCCCAGGCACTCGCGGCGCGCAGCGATAACCCGGCGCTGCAATGGTTTTCCAATGCGCCGACGGCGCTGCAGGTGAAGGTCACGGGTGTGCTGGCGGGCGCCCGTGGTGCGGTGGCGATCCTCAGTCTCAACGACGGACCGCCGCGCAGCTTTCTATTGGGCGAGCGGCTCAGCCCCAGCGTGCGGTTGACGGCCATCGAAGGCGATGGAGTCGAGATCGAGCGCGGTGGCGAGAAGCTGCGCGTCAACCTCGACAAGTTGCCGGACGGCCCTGCGCTGCCGCTGCTCACTCGGCCATGACCTGGGTGTCCAGCCGCGCCAGGGGTGGCGCTTCGCGGCTGGCGTCGAGCACCTGCAGGTTGACCTGAAACAGGCGGCCATCGGCGTTGATGGTCTGCTCGCAACGCAGTTTCAGGCGGCCTTGATCGCACTCGAAGGTCTTCTTGCCGCTGCGCAAGTGGCCTTCCAGGCGCAGTTCCGCCAGGCGACTCTGCGCCGCCAGCAACGCGATCGATTTATCCCGCAGCAAGCCGTTGCTCTGGGTCATCAGCCCGGCCACGCGCACGGCGGCGGCCATGGCCACGGCGATGATCGCCAGCGCCACCAGCACCTCGATCAGGGTAAAACCTTGCTCCTTGCGACGGCCGTACATGGTGCTCTCAAAGCCGGGAAACAGGCCCGCAGACTAGCGCCGGCAGTTGACCGATTGGCGACCGAAACTCCCGAGGATTTTCAATACGACTGACATGTGTTCTTGCAACACTGCGCCACGAATTGCACTCAAGCCAAGGAATGTCGAGATGGATATCGCGCGCCTAACGTCCCCATTGCCAGGCCCTCGCGGGCAGCGTGGCTTCACCTTGATCGAGATCATGGTGGTGGTGGTCATCCTCGGGATCCTGGCCGCCATGGTGGTGCCCAAGGTGCTGGACCGGCCGGACCAGGCAAGGGCCACGGCGGCCAAGCAGGACATCGGTGGGTTGATGCAGGCGCTGAAACTCTATCGGCTCGACCACGGTACCTACCCGAACATGAACCAAGGTCTGAAAGTGCTGGTGGAGCGCCCGGCGGACGCGAAGAACAGCAACTGGCGCGCCTACCTGGAACGGTTGCCCAACGACCCGTGGGGCAACCCTTATCACTACCTTAACCCAGGCGCCAACGGTGAGGTCGATGTGTTCTCCCTCGGTGCCGACGGCCAGCCGGATGGCGAGGGTGTGAATGCCGATATCGGCTCCTGGCAGCTGTAAGGCCCATTATGAAACGGTATTCGCCCCCAGCGGCGAAGCAGCGCGGCATGGCGATTATCAGCGCCTTGCTGATCGCTGCGGTGGTCGCCGTGTTGGCCGGCGCCATGCTCACGCGCCAGACCGTGTTCACCCGCGGCCTGGAAGCCGAGCAGCTGCGCATCCAGGGCCAGTGGTTGTTGCAGGGTGGCCTTGAGCGCAGCCGACAGATGCTCTGGGACGCACGCCAGAAGGACGTGCTGACCCGCCTGGACCAGCCTTGGGCCCGCGCTCAAAGGGGCGAATTTGAGGGCCGGATCGAGGACGAGCAGGGCAAGTTCAACCTGCGCAACCTGGTCAATCGCCAGCAGGTGGATGCCGAACAGTTACAGAGTTTCGAGCGGCTGTGCCGGCTGATCGGCGTCGATCCGGCCGTGAGTCGGCGCATAAGCCAGCGGGTGATTGCCTCTTATGAACCGCCTGCCAAATACCCGATGCTACGCAGCCTGGATGACCTGAGTGGGATTGAAGGCCTCAACCCCGTCATGTTGCAGCGCATGCAGGCCTACATCAGCGTGTTGCCCGGCCAGACCTGGATCAACGGCAACACCGCCAGCGCCGAAGTGCTCAGCGCGGTGGTGCCGCAGCTCAGCCTGTCCCAGGCCCACGGGCTGGTGGCCGAGCGCGACAGTGGGCAGTGGTTCATCAACCGTGGGGATTTTGTCAATCGCCTGCGGCTGCCCCAAGTGGCGGTGGACACAGTCCAGGTGGGCATCACCAGTGAATGGTTTCGCGTGCAGGGCCAGGCCCGGCGCGAGCAGCGGCGGGTGACGATCGACGCGTTGTTGCATCGCCCGGAAGACCGGCAGCCGCGCGTCATCTGGTCGCGGGTGGGCGTATGAAACGCCTGCGCATCGGCTTGCCGCCCCTGGATCAATTGACCGCTGACAGCAGGGTCAGATTTGCCTGGTTGGAGCGTGGCGCAGTGATTGAAGAGGGGTATGAAAGCCTGACGCAATTGGCTACATCCCGCCAGGCAATCGACTGTTTCCTGCATCCGCGCGACAGCCTGCTTACCAGCCTGGAGCTGCCACCACTACCCGCCGCGAAAACGGCGGCGGCGGTGGCCTGCGCGGCGCAGGCGCTGATCCTCGGCCCGGTCGAACAGATGCAGGTGGCCCACGGCCCGCGCGAAAACGACGGGCGCGTGCACGTCGCGTGGGTGCCCAAGGCCGGGTTGGCGCGGCTCGCGCAACTGCCAATCAAACTACGCGGTCTGTACCCGGCGCCTTATGCCTTGCCGGTGAGTGCTGCTGCGTTGGATGACGGCTATCTGTTGACACGTGACAGCCTGCAACAAGGCGCGGTGCACCCACTCGGCTTGCAGGCGCTGGATGTGCAACTGGTAGACGCGGCGCAGCGTTGGAGTGGGCCTGTACCCACTTGGGGCTTGCACGGCGGTCTCATCCAGCCTTCGACCGTTGGATGGGGCCGGGCGCTGGCCTGTGTCGCGCTCGCCACCGCCATCTGGACCCTCGGCCTCAACCTGTACGCCGCACGTCAGGTAGAGGACGGCCAACGCCTTAAAGCCTTGATGAGCCAACAGGTGCGTCAAGCGTTTCCTGAGTTGCCAGTGGTGCTCAACCCCCTGCAGCAAGCTCGACAGCAATTGGCCGCCCGCCGGACCGGTGCGGCCGCCGACCCCGGCCAACGCTTTACCAGCCTGCTGCAATTGGCCGGCAGCAACCTGCCGTTCATGGTCGGCAGCGTCGACAACCTGAGCTTTGAGCAGGGGCGTCTGCATGTGGCATTGCTCGCTGACAGTCGTAACCCGGTCGCCGAGGGTGAATGGCAGGCGACGCTGGCCCAGGCCGGGTTTACCGCCAGCCGCGATGAGCATGCCTGGACGATTGCCCCGGCCCAGGCCGCAGAGAAGCCAGGAGCCGGCGATGAATAAAGTACAGCGAGTGCGCAGCCAGGCCCAGGTGTTCTGGAACGGCCTGGCCCTGCGCGAAAAACGCTTGCTCGGTGGTGCCGGGCTGGTGCTGGCGAGCTTGCTGACCTGGCTGGTGCTGGTGCAGCCCGCGCTGAAGAAGATCGATTACTGGCAGGCCGAAACCCCCAAGCTGCGCGCCCAGGCCGCAGCCTTGCAGGTGTTGTTGCAGGATGTCGCCGCGCCCCGTCAGGGTGACGAAACCACCCTGCGCCAGGCCTTGGATGGCGCGGGTCTGCAAGGCCATTACCAGTTGCAGGCGCTGGAACCCACGGGGTGGCGGCTGACCTTCGACAACGCGCCGGCCGATGCCGTGGTGGGTTGGTTGCTGGGCAATACCCGTTCGTTTTCCCTGGAGGTGTCTGAGGCGCGATTGCAGCGCACCCTCGACACCGTCGACAACTCGGCCGGCACTGTGTCCGGGACCGTTCGCATGGATCAGGCGCTTGGCGCTAAGGAAGCTTCATGAAGTGGTCAGTTCCCCCGTTTCGTCTGGTCGCGCCGCTGCTGGTGCTGGCCCTGAGTGCGTGCAGCAGCCAGCAGGCGCCCAAGCCGTTGCTGGTGGACAGCGAGCTCGGCCAACCGCTGACCGAGACGCGTAGCAACGGCGAGACCTTGCAAGATCGTCTGCGCGAACCTGTCCCCAAAGCTCCCGTACAACACCGGGTCACCAACAGCGCACGCGGCCATGCCCCGGCGGTGGTCAAGGCACGCAACCCGTTGGGTGACCAGCCAGTCCAGCTCAACTTCGTCGACGCCGATATCCAGGCGGTGGTACGCGCACTGTCCCGCGCCACCGGCCAGCAATTCCTGGTGGACCCGCGTGTGAAGGGCAACCTCACCCTGGTCAGCGAAGGCCAGGTGCCGGCGCATCAGGCCTACGACATGCTGCTGGCGGCGCTGCGCATGCAGGGCTTCAGCGTGGTCGACGTCGGCGGTGTGGCCCAGGTGGTGCCCGAAGCCGATGCCAAATTGCTCGGTGGGCCGATCTACAGCGCCGGCAGCAGCGGCATGCAGACCCGCACGTTCCGCCTGCAATATGAGAACGCGGTGAACCTGATCCCGGTGCTGCGCCCCATCGTGTCGCCGAACAACCCGATCAACGCCTACCCCGGCAACAACAGCATCGTGATCACCGACTACGCGGAAAACCTGGCGCGGGTGGCGCAGATCATCAACGGCATCGACACGCCCAGCGCCATCGACACCGACGTGGTGATGGTGCAGAACGGCATCGCCGTGGACATCGCCGCCATGGTCTCCGAACTGCTGGAAACCCAGGGCGCCGACCAGACCCAGAAGATCAACGTGATCGGCGACCCGCGCTCCAACTCGATCATCATCCGCTCCGGCAGCCCGGAGCGTACCGAGCTGGCGCGCAACCTGATCTACAAACTCGACAACGCCCAGAGCAACCCCAGCAACATGCACGTGGTGTACCTGCGCAACGCCCAGGCGGGCAAATTGGCGCAATCGCTGCGTGGGTTGTTGACCGGCGAAAGCGATTCCGGCGTCAGCGACGACGCGCGTGGCAAGCTCAGCGCCATGGGCGGCAATGGCAAGAACAGCCAAGGCGCGGGCAACGCGCAAAACAGCAGCGGCACACCCACCGGGAGTGGTGTGCAATCCGGTTACGGTCAATCCACGGGTTCAACCGACACCGCCAGTGGTACCTCCAAAGATCAGGACACCGCGTTCAGCGCCGGGGGTGTGACCATCCAGGCCGACGCCACCACCAACACCTTGCTGATCTCTGCACCGGACCCGCTGTACCGCAACCTGCGTGAAGTCATCGACATGCTCGACCAGCGCCGCGCCCAGGTGGTGATCGAAAGCCTGATCGTGGAAGTCGGCGAAGACGATGCCACTGAGTTTGGCGTGCAGTGGCAGGCCGGCAATCTCGGTGGCAAGGGTGGGTTTGGTGGCGTGAATCTCGGCGGCAGCGGCGTAAATGGCAAGCCGGGTAGCCCCACCAGTATCGACGTGTTGCCCAAGGGGCTGAACGTGGGCCTGGTCAACGGAACCGTGGATATTCCTGGTATCGGCAAGGTGCTCGACCTCAAGGTGTTGGCGCGTGCGCTGAAGAGCAAGGGTGGCACCAACGTGTTGTCGACGCCGAACCTGCTGACGCTGGACAACGAAGCGGCGAGTATTTTTGTGGGGCAGACGATTCCGTTTGTCACCGGCAGTTATGTGACTGGCGGCGGGGGCACCAGCAACAACCCGTTCCAGACGGTGCAGCGTGAGGAGGTGGGGTTGAAGCTGAATGTGCGACCACAGATTTCCGAGGGCGGTACGGTGAAGCTGGATATCTACCAGGAGGTCAGTACGGTGGATACGCGGGCGTCGGTGGAGGCAGGGACGGTGACCAACAAGCGGGCGATCGATACCAGTATTTTGCTGGATGACGGGCAGATCATGGTGCTCGGCGGGTTGCTGCAGGATGGGTATAGCCAGAGTAATGATGCGGTGCCGTGGTTGTCGGATATTCCAGGGTTGGGGGCGTTGTTCAGGAATGAAAAGCGCAGTGTGAACAAGACCAATCTGATGGTGTTTTTGCGGCCTTATATTATTCGGGACAGTGGGGCGGGGCGCAGTATTACGTTGAATCGGTATGAGTTTATGCGGCGGGCGCAAGGGGGGTTGCAGCCGGAGCATAGTTGGGCGATGCCGGATGTGCAGGCGCCGCAGTTGCCTTCGGTGGAGAAGGCGATTCCTCGGGGGCGGCCTTGAAGGTCTTGACCGTGTACATATCCGTTGCTGCGGTAACGGCGGCTTATGGTTCCGCTCTTACAGCGGGTCACTTTTGGAAGGACCCAAAAGTAACCAAAAGGTCCTCGCCCCACCACTCGGCACCTCGCCTAGGCTC
>NZ_JBBGYS010000031.1:0-86586 GCF_037479595.1 Pseudomonas sp. MYb541
CAAAAGGCGTCCATTTCGACGACCTTCAATACTAAAGTCCCGCGTTTCTATGCAATGACCCTGCGCATGGCTATCATGCGTGCCTCATTGTGAGGCGATATTTGCATGCTGACGCTGTTAAAACTTCTGAAAGATGGCCGATTCCACTCGGGGGAAGCGCTTGGCGCGGCCCTGGGTGTCAGCCGCAGTGCTGTCTGGAAGCAACTCCAGCACCTGGAGGCAGAACTCAATCTGCCCATACATAAGGTGCGAGGTAAGGGGTATCAGTTGGCGTCACCGCTGGTGTTCTTGGCTGCTGAAGATATTGCGTTGAATGCGCCCTCCTTGACGTGGCCCATTTGTGTCTCTGACTCCGTTGACTCCACTAATGCCGAAGCCTTGCGTCTTGTTGATGCCGGTCACGCGGCGCCGTTCCTGGTGCTTGCGGAGCAACAAACGGCCGGCCGGGGTAGGAGAGGTCGGAAGTGGGTAAGTCCATACGCACAAAATGTGTATTACAGCCTCGTATTGCGCATCGAGTCGGGCCTGCGACAGTTGGAGGGGCTGAGCCTGGTTGTGGGCTTGGCGGTCATGCAGGCCTTGCGCGAGTCGGGTGTGCAGGGCGCTACTCTGAAGTGGCCAAACGACGTTCTGGTAGGGCAGAAGAAAATTGCCGGGATTTTGCTGGAGTTGGTAGGAGACCCCGCTGATATCTGCCACGTTGTCCTCGGAATAGGCATCAACGTGAATATGCAAAGGGCTGACGAGGTGGACCAGCAATGGACTTCGGTGCAGTTGCAGACGGGTTCTCCGGTGAATCGCAATGCGCTGGTGGCGCAGGTGGGGCTGCAACTGCAAGGCTACCTTGAGCGGCACCGGCAGGGTGGTTTTGTCGCACTCAAAGATGAGTGGGAGCAGAATCACGCCTGGCAGGGGCGGCCGGTGTCTCTTATCGCGGGTGTCAGTCAAGTCGATGGCGTTGTACTGGGTGTAGACCACCAGGGGGCGCTGCGCTTAAGCGTTGATGGCGTTGAGAAAATATACAGTGGTGGTGAGTTAAGCCTGAGGTTGCGTGATGATTCTTGAGCTCGACTGTGGGAATAGCTTTATCAAGTGGCGTGTGCTTGATTTGGGTGGTACGAGTGCATCGGCGGAAGGGGTTGTCGGTTCTGATCTGGCATTGATTGACAGTCTTGTGGCGCTTCCCGGGCTGTTGCTGACGCGCTGCCGATTGGTGAGTGTTCGTGCCTTGGAAGAAACAAGCAAGCTCGTTGCGGCTCTGCATGAGGCTTTCGGAGTTGCCGTTTCCTGCGCTGCACCAGCACGCGAGATGGGCGGAGTACGCAACGGCTACGAAGATTTTGAGCGTCTGGGTCTTGATCGCTGGTTGGCAATGCTGGGCGGATTCAAGCTGGCGCGCGGCGCTTGCCTGGTGCTTGATTTCGGCACGGCAGCCACGGCGGATTTTATTGCGGCGGATGGTGCGCACCTCGGCGGTTTCATTTGTCCTGGTATGCCCCTCATGCGCAACCAGCTGCGAACTCATACACGCAAGATACGCTACGACGACGCTGCGGCTGAAAGGGCGCTGGAGCGCCTATCTCCAGGTCGCACGACTGTAGAGGCGGTGGAGCGAGGTTGTACGCTTATGCTCAGGGGGTTTGTAATGACTCAGTTGGAGTTGGCGCGAAGCTACTGGGGCGATGATTTCACTGTGTTTCTCACCGGAGGAGACGCCGATTTGGTGGCAGGTGCAGTGCCGCAGGCCCGACTCGTTCCAGATCTGGTTTTTGTCGGTTTGGCGATGGCTTGTCCTTTGTCCTGAGGTGATTATGCGTTGGTTGTTTTTGCTCTTACTTGTCCTCAACGCCTTCTACTACATTTGGCATCAGCAAGAAGCGCCGTTGCGCGCTAAAGATGTCACGCCCTTGAGTCTTTATAAGGGCGGGCAGCAGGACATCCGCTTGCTCAGTGAGTCCTCTGATGCTGTGGTGCGCAGCGATCGTGCAAAAGCAGCAGAGGCGCAAAATACCTGTTTGTACATCGGTGGTTTCGCGGATCAGCGACAGGCTCAGTCTGTAGAGCAGCGGCTCACAAGCCTGGATATAAAGGCCAAGCTTCAATTGCTGAATACTGCTGAAGCTTCCGGCTATTGGCTGCGCGTAGCCCCTGAAAGCCGACGCCTGGCTGAGGATCTGCCTTTTGAAAACCTTGCTAAGGAATTCAATGAGTTAAAACATAAAATAATGTTGTGCGAAGGCGTTGCATCTCTCGAATAGTTTGCATAGAATGGCGCCCGCTTCGCAGTGAAGACCTTTAAGGTCTACAGCGTGAAGCGAAGGTCAATGCAGCTAACCTCATATTTTTAAATGAGAAAATGCTTGACAGAAGGTCGGCGTAATGTAAAATGCCGGCTCGCTTAGGAGGGGTTCCCGAGCGGCCAAAGGGATCAGACTGTAAATCTGACGTCTACGACTTCGAAGGTTCGAATCCTTCCCCCTCCACCATTTTTAGCGTGAGCTGCAAGCTCCGCGGGTATAGTTTAGTGGTAGAACCTCAGCCTTCCAAGCTGATGATGCGGGTTCGATTCCCGCTACCCGCTCCAAGTTTGCAGGTTGTGCAAGGTGTTTCGCTCTTGTAGCTCAGTTGGTAGAGCACACCCTTGGTAAGGGTGAGGTCAGCGGTTCAAATCCGCTCAAGAGCTCCATATGACAAGGCAGATATGAAAATATCTGCCTTTGTTTTAACAGCTACCTCGGCTTGTTGGTGTTGCGTCTGGCTTTATCGTCGGGTGATTTCAAGTCTAGTGGGGTTGGTTGTTGTAAAGTCTTTTTCAGGCCTGCATAATGGTCGGCCTGATTTTGTTTTAGGTCAGTAGCTCAATTGGCAGAGCGACGGTCTCCAAAACCGTAGGTTGGGGGTTCGATTCCCTCCTGACCTGCCAGATTCACGTGGTGTATCTGGCTTTCTTTTCACAGGATCTTCATAGATGACTCCTAAGGCTGAAGCTCAAAGCTCTCGTTTCGATCTGGTCAAGTGGCTCGCTGTAGTTGCCTTGGTAGTCGTAGGCGTTGTTGGCAATCAGTACTATTCTGCTTCGCCGATCCTGTACCGCGTCCTCGCTTTGCTTGCCCTTGCTGCTGTAGCTGCCTTTGTAGGCCTGCAGACTGCTAAAGGCAAGTCTTTCGCGGTCCTGGTAAAGGAAGCTCGCACCGAGATTCGTAAAGTCGTTTGGCCGACTCGCCAAGAAACCACGCAGACCACGTTGATCGTTGTGGCTGTTGTTCTGGTTATGGCGTTGCTGTTGTGGGGGCTTGATTCCCTGCTCGGCTGGCTTGTTTCCTTGATTGTTGGCTAAGGGTGTCCCGTGGCTAAGCGTTGGTACGTTGTGCATGCTTACTCGGGTTACGAGAAGCATGTTATGCGCTCTTTGCTAGAGCGCGTAAAGCTGGCAGGCATGGAAGATGGCTTCGGCGAAATTCTGGTTCCCACTGAAGAAGTGGTTGAAATGCGGAATGGCCAGAAGCGCAAAAGCGAACGCAAGTTCTTTCCTGGCTATGTGCTGGTTCAGATGGACATGAATGAAGGTACTTGGCACTTGGTCAAGGATACCCCTCGTGTCATGGGTTTCATCGGCGGTACCGCTGATAAGCCTGCTCCTATCACTGACAAAGAGGCAGAAGCGATTCTGCGTCGCGTTGCTGATGGTAGCGACAAGCCTAAGCCGAAGACGTTGTTCGAGCCGGGTGAGGTTGTTCGTGTCACAGATGGTCCGTTTGCTGATTTCAACGGTACTGTCGAAGAAGTTAACTACGAAAAGAGCCGGATCCAAGTGGCGGTGCTCATTTTCGGTCGCTCTACTCCGGTAGAGCTAGAGTTCAGCCAGGTCGAGAAGGTCTAGCTGAGCAAGCATCCCAACCCCGCAGCCTTAGGCTGTGGGGTTTTGTCGTCACTGGGATAAACGCGCAAGTAACCGGGGAGCCTTTCGAGGCGTTTGAACCCGTAATTGGAGTGCCTCATGGCCAAGAAGATTACCGCTTACATCAAGCTGCAAGTGAAGGCCGCTCAGGCCAACCCTAGTCCACCTGTCGGCCCGGCTCTGGGTCAGCACGGCGTGAACATCATGGAATTCTGCAAGGCCTTCAACGCCCGTACTCAGGGTCTTGAGCCAGGTCTGCCGACTCCAGTGATCATCACTGTATACAGCGACCGTAGCTTCACCTTCGAAACCAAGTCGACTCCGGCTTCGGTTCTGTTGAAGAAAGCTGCTGGTCTGACTAGCGGTTCCGCTCGTCCTAACACCGTTAAGGTTGGCACCGTGACTCGTGCTCAGCTGGAAGAAATCGCGAAAACCAAAAACGCGGATCTGACTGCAGCTGATATGGATGCAGCCGTGCGTACCATCGCCGGTTCTGCTCGTAGCATGGGCCTTAACGTGGAGGGTGTGTAATGGCTAAGCTGACCAAGCGCCAAAAGGCTATCGCTGGCAAAATCGAAGCGGGCAAGTCCTACAACTTTGTAGACGCTGCTGCCCTGCTGACCGAGCTGTCGACTGTCAAGTTCAGCGAGTCCGTTGACGTTGCTGTAAACCTGGGTGTTGACCCACGTAAATCCGACCAGGTCGTTCGTAGCGCAACTGTGCTGCCACACGGTACTGGCAAGACTGTACGTGTAGCAGTCTTCACTCAAGGCCCAGCAGCTGAAGCTGCCCTGGCCGCCGGCGCTGATCGCGTTGGCATGGACGACCTGGCTGCCGAAATGAAAGGCGGCGACCTGAACTATGACGTAGTTATTGCTTCCCCGGATGCAATGCGCGTTGTAGGTCAGTTGGGTCAGATCCTCGGTCCACGTGGCCTGATGCCTAACCCTAAAGTCGGCACCGTAACTCCAGACGTAGCTACCGCGGTTAAAAACGCCAAGGCTGGTCAGGTTCGTTATCGCACCGACAAAAACGGCATCATTCACACCTCCGTTGGCAAAGTCGGCTTTGATGCCGTCAAGCTGAAGGAAAACGTTGAAGCCCTGATCGCTGATCTGAAGCGTATCAAGCCAGCTTCCTCGAAAGGTATCTACGTCAAGCGCGTTACCCTGAGCACCACTATGGGCCCAGGTCTGGTCATCGACCAAGGCTCGCTGGACGTATAAGACACAGATTGGTGCGAGAGATCGCGCCAATTGAAAAAAATTGGGGTCCCTGCCTGGCGGGGGCTATCCAAGACCGTAGGCGACGCAAGTCTTAAACCACAAGCCTACGCAGATGGTGCTCCCGGTTCCTTACCGAATCAGACACCAAAACGACATCCGGCTCCGGCCAGATGAAACGGTAACAAGCAGGAGTTAAACCCGTGGCAATTAATCTCGAAGACAAGAAGGCCATCGTCGCTGAAGTCAACGAGGCTGCCAAAGCTGCTCTGTCCGCTGTCGTGGCTGATGCCCGTGGTGTGACAGTAGGCGCTATGACCGGACTCCGTAAAGAGGCTCGTGAAGCTGGCGTATACGTACGTGTTGTACGTAACACCCTGCTCAAGCGCGCTGTTGCTGACACTGAATACAGTGTCCTCAACGACGTGTTCACCGGCCCGACCCTGATTGCGTTCTCCACCGACCATCCTGGCGCTGCTGCCCGTTTGTTCAAAGAGTTCGCCAAGGGTCAGGACAAGTTCGAGATCAAGGCAGCTGCGTTCGAGGGCAAGTTCCTCGCAGCTAACCAAATCGACGTACTGGCAACACTGCCGACCCGTAACGAAGCTATTTCGCAGCTGATGAGCGTGATTCAAGGCGCTACCAGCAAGCTGGCTCGTACTCTGGCCGCAGTTCGCGAGCAAAAAGAAGCTGCCGCAGCCTAAGGCTGAGCAACTTCTCTCGCGGTTTTTTGTTTATTTCGATGGCCGAGTAGGCCGTCCCCCAATTCAGGAAATACAGCAATGTCTATCTCCCAAGACGATATCCTCAACGCCGTAGCTGAAATGTCGGTTCTGCAGGTTGTTGAGCTGATCAAAGCTTTCGAAGAAAAATTCGGCGTTTCCGCTGCCGCTGCTTCCGCTGGCCCAGCTGTTGCTGCTGTTGCTGCTGAAGAGCAAACCGAATTCAACGTCATGCTGCTGGAAGCTGGCGAGAAGAAAGTAAACGTGATCAAGGCAGTACGTGAACTGACCGGTCTGGGCCTGAAAGAAGCCAAGGCTGTAGTTGACGGCGCTCCTGCCCAGGTTCTGGAAGCAGTGTCGAAAGACGCAGCTGACAAAGCCAAAGCAACACTGGAAGAAGCAGGCGCTAAAGTCGAGCTGAAGTAAGCATCGACCTTGCGTCTCCAGCCCAAGCGTTAAGCTGAAGGCTGATGGCTGGTGGCTCTTGCCACCGGCCTTTTTCCGTTCTTGGCTGTCGACTCGGTCGCCGCCATTAACGCGCTGTAGCCACCCGATGCGGTGGTGCAAACCATGGGGTTTGCGAGATTTTCTGGCTGCTCCCGTCGGGAGGGCCAAACAAGCAGGTGACCAAGCTGGGGAACGCTGATGGCTTACTCATATACTGAGAAAAAACGTATCCGCAAGGACTTTAGCAAGTTGCCGGACGTCATGGATGTCCCGTACCTTCTGGCTATCCAGCTGGATTCGTATCGTGAATTCTTGCAGGCGGGAGCGACCAAAGATCAGTTCCGCGACGTGGGCCTGCATGCGGCCTTCAAATCCGTTTTCCCGATCATCAGCTACTCCGGCAATGCTGCGCTGGAGTACGTCGGTTATCGCCTGGGCGAACCGGCATTTGATGTCAAAGAATGCGTGTTGCGCGGTGTTACTTACGCCGTACCTTTGCGGGTAAAAGTGCGCCTGATCATTTTCGACAAAGAATCGTCGAACAAAGCGATCAAGGACATCAAAGAGCAAGAAGTCTACATGGGCGAAATCCCATTGATGACCGAGAACGGTACCTTCGTTATCAACGGTACCGAGCGTGTGATCGTTTCCCAGCTGCACCGTTCCCCGGGCGTGTTCTTCGACCACGACCGCGGCAAGACGCACAGCTCCGGCAAGCTCCTGTACTCCGCGCGGATCATTCCGTACCGCGGTTCGTGGTTGGACTTCGAATTCGACCCGAAAGACTGCGTGTTCGTGCGTATCGACCGTCGTCGCAAGCTGCCGGCCTCGGTACTGCTGCGCGCGCTCGGCTACACCACTGAGCAAGTGCTGGACGCTTTCTATACCACCAACGTGTTCAGCCTGAAGGATGAAACCCTCAAGCTGGAGCTGATCGCTTCGCGTCTACGTGGTGAAATTGCCGTCCTGGACATCCAGGATGAAAAAGGCAAGGTCATTGTTGAAGCTGGCCGCCGTATCACTGCGCGCCACATCAACCAGATCGAAAAAGCCGGTATCAAAGAGCTGGAAGTGCCTCTGGACTACGTCCTGGGTCGTACTACCGCCAAGGTCATCGTTCACCCGGCTACAGGCGAAATCCTGGCTGAGTGCAACACCGAGCTGAACACCGAGATCCTGGCCAAAATCGCCAAGGCTCAGGTCGTTCGTATCGAGACCCTGTACACCAACGACATCGACTGCGGTCCGTTCATCTCCGACACACTGAAGATCGACTCCACCAGCAACCAATTGGAAGCGCTGGTCGAGATCTATCGCATGATGCGTCCTGGTGAGCCACCAACCAAAGACGCTGCCGAAACCCTGTTCAACAACCTGTTCTTCAGCCCTGAGCGCTATGACCTGTCTGCGGTCGGCCGGATGAAGTTCAACCGTCGTATCGGTCGTACCGAAATCGAAGGTTCGGGCGTGCTGTGCAAGGAAGACATCGTCGCGGTACTGAAGACCCTGGTCGATATCCGTAACGGTAAAGGCATCGTCGATGACATCGACCACCTGGGTAACCGTCGTGTTCGCTGTGTAGGCGAAATGGCCGAAAACCAGTTCCGCGTTGGCCTGGTACGTGTTGAGCGTGCGGTCAAAGAGCGTCTGTCGATGGCTGAAAGCGAAGGCCTGATGCCGCAAGACCTGATCAACGCCAAGCCAGTGGCTGCAGCGGTGAAAGAGTTCTTCGGTTCCAGCCAGCTCTCGCAGTTCATGGACCAGAACAACCCGCTCTCTGAGATCACCCACAAGCGCCGTGTTTCTGCACTGGGCCCGGGCGGTCTGACCCGTGAGCGTGCTGGCTTTGAAGTGCGTGACGTACACCCGACGCACTACGGTCGTGTTTGCCCGATCGAAACGCCGGAAGGTCCGAACATCGGTCTGATCAACTCCCTGGCCGCTTATGCGCGCACCAACCAGTACGGCTTCCTCGAGAGCCCGTACCGCGTGGTGAAAGACGCCCTGGTCACCGACGAGATCGTTTTCCTGTCCGCCATCGAAGAAGCTGATCACGTGATCGCTCAGGCTTCGGCCACGATGAACGACAAGAAAGTCCTGATCGACGAGCTGGTAGCTGTTCGTCACTTGAACGAGTTCACCGTCAAGGCGCCGGAAGACGTCACCTTGATGGACGTTTCGCCGAAGCAGGTAGTTTCGGTTGCAGCGTCGCTGATCCCGTTCCTGGAGCACGATGACGCCAACCGTGCGTTGATGGGTTCCAACATGCAGCGTCAAGCTGTACCGACCCTGCGCGCTGACAAGCCGCTGGTAGGTACCGGCATGGAGCGTAACGTAGCCCGTGACTCCGGCGTTTGCGTCGTGGCTCGTCGTGGCGGCGTGATCGACTCCGTTGATGCCAGCCGTATCGTGGTTCGTGTTGCCGATGACGAAGTTGAAACTGGCGAAGCCGGTGTCGACATCTACAACCTGACCAAATACACCCGCTCGAACCAGAATACCTGCATCAACCAGCGTCCGCTGGTGAGCAAGGGTGATCGCGTTCAGCGTAGCGACATCATGGCCGACGGCCCGTCCACCGACATGGGTGAACTGGCACTGGGTCAGAACATGCGCATCGCGTTCATGGCATGGAACGGCTTCAACTTCGAAGACTCCATCTGCCTGTCCGAGCGTGTTGTTCAAGAAGACCGTTTCACCACGATCCACATTCAGGAACTGACCTGTGTGGCCCGTGACACCAAGCTTGGGCCAGAGGAAATCACTGCAGACATCCCGAACGTGGGTGAAGCTGCACTGAACAAACTGGACGAAGCCGGTATCGTTTACGTAGGTGCTGAAGTAGGCGCAGGCGACATCCTGGTCGGTAAGGTCACTCCGAAAGGCGAGACCCAACTGACTCCGGAAGAGAAGCTGTTGCGCGCCATCTTCGGTGAAAAAGCCAGCGACGTTAAAGACACCTCCCTGCGTGTACCTACCGGTACCAAAGGTACTGTCATCGACGTACAGGTCTTCACCCGTGACGGCGTTGAGCGTGATGCTCGTGCACTGTCCATCGAGAAGACCCAGCTCGACGAGATCCGCAAGGACCTGAACGAAGAGTTCCGTATCGTTGAAGGCGCGACCTTCGAACGTCTGCGCTCCGCCCTGGTAGGCCACAAGGCTGAAGGCGGCGCAGGTCTGAAGAAAGGTCAGGACATCACCGACGAAATCCTCGACGGTCTTGAGCACGGCCAGTGGTTCAAACTGCGCATGGCTGAAGACGCTCTGAACGAGCAGCTCGAGAAGGCTCAGGCCTACATCGTTGATCGCCGCCGTCTGCTGGACGACAAGTTCGAAGACAAGAAGCGCAAACTGCAGCAGGGCGATGACCTGGCTCCAGGTGTGCTGAAAATCGTCAAGGTTTACCTGGCAATCCGTCGCCGCATCCAGCCGGGCGACAAGATGGCCGGTCGTCACGGTAACAAAGGTGTGGTCTCCGTGATCATGCCGGTTGAAGACATGCCGCACGATGCCAATGGCACCCCGGTCGACGTCGTCCTCAACCCGTTGGGCGTACCTTCGCGTATGAACGTTGGTCAGATCCTTGAAACCCACCTGGGCCTCGCGGCCAAAGGTCTGGGCGAGAAGATCAACCGTATGATCGAAGAGCAGCGCAAGGTCGCAGACCTGCGTAAGTTCCTGCACGAGATCTACAACGAGATCGGCGGTCGCAACGAAGAGCTGGACACCTTCTCCGACCAGGAAATCCTGGATCTGGCGAAGAACCTGCGCGGCGGTGTTCCAATGGCTACCCCGGTGTTCGACGGTGCCAAGGAAAGCGAAATCAAGGCCATGCTGAAACTGGCAGACCTGCCAGAAAGCGGCCAGATGCAGCTGTTCGACGGCCGTACCGGCAACAAGTTCGAGCGCCCGGTTACTGTTGGCTACATGTACATGCTGAAGCTGAACCACTTGGTAGACGACAAGATGCACGCTCGTTCTACCGGTTCGTACAGCCTCGTTACCCAGCAGCCGCTGGGTGGTAAGGCTCAGTTCGGTGGTCAGCGTTTCGGGGAGATGGAGGTCTGGGCACTGGAAGCATACGGTGCTGCTTACACTCTGCAAGAAATGCTCACAGTGAAGTCGGACGATGTGAACGGTCGGACCAAGATGTACAAAAACATCGTGGACGGCGATCACCGTATGGAGCCGGGCATGCCCGAGTCCTTCAACGTGTTGATCAAAGAAATTCGTTCCCTCGGCATCGATATCGATCTGGAAACCGAATAACACGTGACGCGAATCGAGAGCGGGGCTGTTTAGCCCGCTCTCTGCTCCGCCAGGAGGAAAGGCCTTGAAAGACCTACTGAATTTGCTGAAAAACCAGGGTCAAGTCGAAGAGTTCGACGCCATCCGTATTGGATTGGCATCGCCTGAGATGATCCGTTCGTGGTCGTTCGGTGAAGTTAAAAAGCCGGAAACCATCAACTACCGTACGTTCAAACCTGAGCGTGACGGCCTGTTCTGCGCCAAGATCTTTGGCCCGGTTAAGGATTACGAGTGCCTGTGCGGTAAGTACAAGCGCTTGAAGCACCGTGGTGTGATCTGCGAGAAGTGCGGCGTTGAAGTTGCACTGGCTAAAGTTCGTCGTGAGCGTATGGCGCACATCGAACTGGCTTCGCCGGTTGCTCACATCTGGTTCCTGAAATCGCTGCCGTCCCGTATCGGCTTGCTGATGGACATGACCCTGCGTGATATCGAACGCGTTCTCTACTTCGAGAGCTATGTCGTTATCGATCCAGGCATGACCACCCTTGAAAAAGGTCAGCTGCTGAACGACGAGCAGTACTTCGAAGCACTGGAAGAATTCGGTGACGATTTCGATGCCCGCATGGGTGCCGAAGCTGTCCGCGAACTGCTGCACGCTATCGACCTGGAACACGAGATTGGCCGCCTGCGTGAAGAAATTCCGCAAACCAACTCCGAAACCAAGATCAAGAAACTGTCCAAGCGTCTGAAGTTGATGGAAGCCTTCCAGGGTTCCGGCAACTTGCCAGAGTGGATGGTGCTGACCGTTCTGCCGGTTCTGCCGCCAGACCTGCGTCCGCTGGTACCGTTGGACGGTGGTCGTTTCGCGACGTCCGACCTCAACGACCTGTACCGCCGCGTGATCAACCGTAACAACCGCTTGAAGCGCCTGCTTGATCTGTCCGCTCCGGACATCATCGTGCGCAACGAAAAGCGTATGTTGCAAGAAGCTGTCGATGCCCTGCTCGACAACGGTCGTCGTGGCCGCGCTATCACCGGTTCGAACAAGCGTCCTCTGAAATCCTTGGCTGACATGATCAAGGGTAAGCAAGGTCGTTTCCGTCAGAACTTGCTCGGTAAGCGTGTTGACTACTCCGGTCGTTCGGTAATTACCGTAGGCCCGACCCTGCGTCTGCACCAGTGCGGTCTGCCTAAGAAGATGGCACTTGAGCTGTTCAAACCATTCATCTTCGGCAAGCTGGAAATGCGCGGTCTCGCGACCACCATCAAAGCGGCCAAGAAAATGGTCGAGCGCGAGCTGCCTGAGGTTTGGGACGTTCTCGCTGAAGTGATCCGCGAACACCCGGTTCTTCTCAACCGTGCACCGACCCTTCACCGTCTGGGGATCCAGGCGTTTGAACCGGTACTGATCGAAGGTAAGGCTATCCAGCTGCACCCGCTGGTCTGTGCTGCGTACAACGCCGACTTCGACGGCGACCAAATGGCCGTGCACGTACCGCTGACACTGGAAGCCCAGTTGGAAGCGCGTGCGTTGATGATGTCGACCAACAACATTCTGTCGCCAGCCAACGGTGAGCCAATCATCGTTCCGTCGCAGGACGTTGTATTGGGTCTGTACTACATGACTCGTGAAGCGATCAACGCCAAAGGCGAAGGTCGTGTGTTCGCTGACCTGCAAGAAGTTGACCGTGTGTTCCGTGCCGGCGAAGCCGCACTGCACGCCAAGGTCAAAGTGCGGATCAACGAAACCGTCAACGACCGTGACGGCGGCAGCGTGAGCAACACTCGTATCGTCGACACCACTGTCGGCCGTGCGCTGCTGTATCAAGTTGTGCCAAAAGGTCTGTCGTACGATGTCGTCAACCTGCCGATGAAGAAAAAAGCGATCTCCAAGCTGATCAACCAGTGCTACCGCGTGGTTGGTTTGAAAGAGACCGTGATCTTCGCTGACCAGTTGATGTACACCGGTTTTGCTTATTCGACCATCTCCGGCGTTTCCATCGGTGTTAACGACTTCGTTATCCCGGATGAAAAAGCTCGCATCATCGCGGCTGCAACCGATGAAGTGAAAGAGATCGAAAGCCAGTACGCCTCCGGCCTGGTAACCCAGGGCGAGAAGTACAACAAGGTAATCGACCTTTGGTCGAAGGCGAACGACGAAGTTTCCAAGGCGATGATGGCCAACCTCTCGAAAGAGAAAGTCATCGACCGTCACGGCGACGAAGTTGACCAAGAGTCCTTCAACTCGATGTACATGATGGCTGACTCGGGCGCACGGGGTTCTGCTGCGCAGATCCGTCAGCTCGCCGGTATGCGTGGCTTGATGGCCAAGCCGGACGGCTCCATCATCGAAACGCCGATTACTGCGAACTTCCGTGAAGGTTTGAGCGTACTCCAGTACTTCATCTCGACTCACGGTGCTCGTAAGGGTCTTGCGGATACCGCGTTGAAAACTGCTAACTCCGGTTACCTGACTCGTCGTCTGGTAGACGTTGCACAAGATCTGGTTGTAACCGAGATCGATTGCGGCACCGAGCATGGCCTGCTGATGACACCGCACATTGAAGGCGGTGACGTTGTAGAGCCGCTGGGTGAGCGCGTATTGGGTCGTGTTATTGCCCGTGACGTATTCAAGCCAGGTACCGAGGAAGTTATTGTTCCTGCCGGCACCCTGGTAGACGAAAAGTGGGTCGAGTTCATCGAACTCAACAGCATCGACGAAGTGATCGTTCGCTCGCCGATCAGCTGCGAAACCCGCTACGGCATCTGCGCCAAGTGCTACGGCCGTGACTTGGCTCGTGGTCACCAGGTGAACATCGGTGAAGCGGTCGGCGTTATCGCTGCCCAGTCCATCGGTGAGCCGGGTACCCAGCTGACCATGCGTACGTTCCACATCGGTGGTGCGGCAAGCCGGACCTCCGCAGCCGACAGCGTTCAGGTGAAGAATGGCGGTACCGTCCGTCTGCACAACCTGAAACACGTTGAGCGAGTGGATGGCCACCTGGTTGCTGTGTCCCGTTCCGGTGAGCTGGCAATCGCTGATGACTACGGTCGTGAGCGCGAGCGTTACAAGCTGCCGTACGGTGCTGTGATTTCGGTTAAAGAAGGTGACAAGGTCGACGCTGGCGCAATCGTGGCCAAGTGGGATCCGCACACTCACCCAATCGTTACCGAAATGAAAGGTACCGTGACCTACGTGGGCATGGAAGAAGGCATCACGATCAAGCGTCAGACTGACGAATTGACCGGTATGACCAACATTGAAGTACTCGACGCGAAAGATCGTCCAGCTGCCGGTAAAGACATCCGTCCTGCCGTGAAGATGGTCGATGACAACGGCAAGGACTTGTTGCTGCCAGGCACTGACGTAATCGCTCAGTACTTCCTGCCAGCCAACGCCCTGGTCGGTGTAGCGGATGGTGCGAAGATCGCGATCGGTGATGTTATCGCGCGTATCCCGCAAGAAACTTCGAAAACTCGAGACATCACCGGTGGTCTGCCGCGTGTTGCCGACTTGTTCGAAGCGCGTCGTCCGAAAGAAGCGTCGATTCTGGCTGAAGTCAGCGGCACCATCGCGTTCGGTAAAGAGACCAAGGGCAAGCGCCGTCTGGTCATTACTCCGAACGACGGTACCGATCCGTACGAAGAGCTGATTCCGAAGTGGCGTCACCTGAACGTCTTCGAAGGCGAACAGGTAAACCGCGGCGAAGTTATCTCCGACGGCCCGAGCGATCCACACGACATCCTGCGTCTGCTGGGTGTGAGTGCGCTGGCCAAGTACATCGTTAACGAGATCCAGGACGTTTACCGCCTGCAAGGCGTGAAGATCAACGATAAGCACATTGAGACCATCCTGCGTCAGATGTTGCGTAAAGTTGAAATCGCTGAATCCGGCGATTCCAGTTTCATCAAGGGCGACCAGATGGAACTGACTCACGTACTGGTAGAGAACGAGCGTTTGGGCGCGGAAGACAAATTTGTCTCCAAGTTCACTCGCGTGCTGCTGGGTATCACCAAGGCGTCGTTGTCCACTGAGTCGTTCATCTCGGCGGCCTCCTTCCAGGAGACCACTCGTGTACTGACCGAAGCAGCGGTAACCGGCAAGCGCGATTACCTGCGCGGCCTGAAAGAGAACGTGGTTGTGGGTCGTCTGATCCCAGCCGGTACCGGTTTGGCTTACCACAGCGAGCGTAAGCGTCGCCGTGATGCTGACAAGCCGCTGCGCGTAAGCGCCAGTGAAGTGGAAGCTGCACTGACCGAAGCGCTGAACTCTAGCGGTAACTGAGTTCTGCACTAGATAAGTCTGGGCCCCGGCAGCCCCATTCGTCGGATCGAGGCATTTTTGCCCCGGTTCGGTGAGTGGGGATGTCGGGGCCTTGCCTTGACTGGGGGCAAGATCCTCTTTAGACTCTTGTACCCCTAAATTTGGCGGGAATTCGTTCCTGCCATTTTGCTTTTCTTGCAAGACAATAGCGTCGCAAGACAACAGTGGAGCTAGTAGATGGCAACTATCAACCAGCTGGTACGTCAGCCGCGTAAGCGTATCGTCGAGAAATCCGACGTGCCTGCGCTGCAGAACTGCCCGCAACGTCGTGGCGTATGCACCCGTGTGTATACCACCACGCCGAAAAAACCTAACTCGGCACTGCGTAAAGTATGCCGTGTGCGCCTGACCAACGGTTTCGAGGTTTCCTCGTACATCGGTGGTGAAGGTCACAACCTGCAAGAGCACAGCGTGGTACTGATCCGCGGCGGTCGTGTAAAAGACTTGCCAGGTGTTCGTTACCACACCGTACGCGGCTCCTTGGATACTTCCGGCGTTAAAGGTCGTAACCAGGGTCGTTCGAAGTACGGTACCAAGAAGCCTAAGTAGTAGCGGCTTTTTGTAAAACTGAATCATCTTATTTTCTGAGTCGATAAGAGTAAGGTCGGAGGCGTCCCGCAAGGGCACCGATTCCGAACGAACCTGAAGACCGTTTGAGGGCTTATCCATGCCAAGAAGACGCGTAGCAGCCAAGCGCGAAGTGCTTGACGATCCAAAATACGGAAGCCAAATCCTGGCCAAGTTCATGAACCACGTGATGGAAAGCGGCAAGAAAGCCGTTGCCGAGCGTATCGTTTATGGCGCGCTGGAAAAGGTTAAAGAACGCAAGAACAGCGACCCCCTGGAAATCTTCGAGAAAGCTCTCGACGCCATCGCTCCGCTGGTCGAAGTGAAGTCGCGCCGTGTAGGCGGTGCTACTTACCAGGTTCCGGTCGAAGTTCGCCCGTCCCGTCGTAACGCTCTGGCAATGCGCTGGTTGGTAGACTTCGCCCGTAAGCGCGGCGAGAAGTCTATGGCTCTGCGTTTGGCCGGCGAGCTGTTGGACGCTGCTGAAGGTAAAGGTGCTGCTGTTAAGAAGCGTGAAGACGTGCACCGTATGGCTGAAGCTAACAAAGCTTTCTCGCACTACCGCTTCTAATCTTAGCTTCACTAATTTTGCGAGGGCTTTATGGCTCGTACTACTCCGATTAGCCGCTACCGTAACATCGGTATCGTTGCTCACGTGGATGCTGGTAAAACCACCACCACCGAGCGCGTACTGTTTTACACCGGCAAAAGTCACAAAATGGGCGAGGTGCATGACGGCGCCGCGACCACAGACTGGATGGTTCAGGAGCAGGAGCGTGGTATTACCATTACTTCTGCTGCTATTACCGCCTTCTGGAAAGGTTCCGAGAAGCAGTACAAAGACGAGCATCGCTTCAACGTAATCGATACCCCAGGCCACGTAGACTTCACCATTGAAGTTGAACGTTCCCTGCGCGTACTCGACGGCGCTGTCGTTGTGTTCTGCGGTACCTCGGGTGTTGAGCCTCAGTCGGAAACCGTATGGCGTCAAGCCAACAAGTACGGCGTTCCGCGTCTTGTTTACGTAAACAAGATGGACCGTGCTGGTGCCAACTTCCTGCGCGTGATCGGTCAGATCAAGCAGCGTCTGGGTCACACCCCGGTGCCAATTCAATTGGCTATCGGTTCCGAGGACAACTTCCAGGGTCAGATCGATCTGATCAATATGGAAGCTGTTTACTGGAATGATTCCGACAAAGGTATGGTTCCTGTTCGTAAGCCTATCCCTGCAGAGTTGCAGGAACTGGCTGACGAGTGGCGCAACAACATGGTTGAGGCTGCTGCCGAAGCCAGCGAAGAGCTGATGAACAAGTACCTCGAAGGTGAAGAACTCACCAACGTGGAAATCAAGGCTGCTCTGCGTCAGCGTACTATTGCTGGTGAGATCGTCTTGGCTGTTTGCGGTTCTTCCTTCAAGAACAAGGGTGTTCCCCTGGTTCTCGACGCCGTTATCGACTACCTGCCGGCTCCAACCGATATTCCTGCTATCAAGGGTACCAACCCTGATAACGAGGAAGAAGAGATGGAGCGTCACGCCGATGACAGCGAGCCGTTCTCGGCTCTGGCGTTCAAGATCGCAACTGACCCATTCGTGGGTACTTTGACCTTCGTCCGCGTTTACTCGGGCGTGTTGGCCTCCGGCGACGGCGTGATCAACTCGGTTAAAGGCAAGAAAGAGCGCGTGGGTCGTATGGTGCAAATGCACGCAAACGCCCGTGAAGAGATCAAGGAAGTGCGCGCTGGTGACATCGCGGCCCTGATCGGCATGAAGGACGTCACCACTGGTGAGACTTTGTGCGACGCTGCCAAGCCAATCATTCTGGTTCGTATGGACTTCCCGGAGCCGGTTATTTCGGTTGCCGTAGAGCCTAAGACCAAGGATGACCAGGAAAAAATGGGTATCGCTCTGGGCAAGCTTGCTCAGGAAGATCCATCTTTCCGCGTCAAGACTGATGAGGAGACTGGTCAAACGATCATCTCCGGCATGGGCGAGCTGCACCTGGACATCCTGGTTGACCGGATGCGCCGTGAGTTCAACGTCGAAGCCAACATCGGTAAGCCTCAGGTTTCCTATCGTGAGCGCATCACGAAGAACTGTGAAATCGAAGGCAAGTTCGTTCGTCAGTCCGGCGGTCGTGGTCAGTTCGGTCACTGCTGGATCCGTTTTGCTCCTGCTGACGAAGGTCAGGAAGGTCTGCAATTCGTGAACGAAGTAGTGGGTGGTGTTGTTCCTAAGGAATACATCCCTGCTATCCAGAAGGGTATCGAAGAGCAGATGAAGAACGGTGTTGTTGCCGGCTATCCGCTGATCGGCCTGAAAGCAACCGTTTTTGACGGTTCTTACCACGACGTCGACTCCAACGAGATGGCGTTTAAGGTGGCTGCTTCCATGGCAACCAAGCAACTGGCCCAGAAGGGCGGTGGTGAGTTGCTTGAGCCAATCATGGCGGTAGAAGTTGTTACACCTGAAGACTATATGGGTGATGTCATGGGCGACCTTAACCGTCGTCGCGGCATGATCTTGGGTATGGAAGACACGGTTTCCGGCAAAGTGATTCGCGCCGAGGTTCCGCTGGGTGAGATGTTCGGTTATGCGACCGACGTTCGCTCCATGTCCCAGGGTCGCGCAAGCTACTCTATGGAATTCAAAAAATACAACACAGCTCCGGCGCACATCGCTGAAACTGTATCCAAAAAACAAGGCTGATTCAGTCCTTTAGGCAAGGAGTTAATTGTCGTGGCTAAAGAAAAATTTGATCGTTCCCTACCGCACGTCAACGTTGGCACCATCGGTCACGTTGACCACGGTAAAACCACTCTGACTGCTGCTCTGACTCGCGTTTGCTCCGAAGTTTTCGGTTCCGCAATCGTTGATTTCGATAAAATCGACAGCGCGCCAGAAGAGAAAGCTCGTGGTATCACCATCAACACCGCGCACGTTGAATACAACTCGCTGATCCGTCACTACGCTCACGTTGACTGCCCAGGTCACGCTGACTATGTGAAGAACATGATCACCGGTGCTGCTCAAATGGACGGCGCTATCCTGGTTTGCTCGGCCGCTGATGGTCCGATGCCACAAACCCGTGAGCACATCCTGCTGTCCCGTCAGGTAGGCGTTCCGTACATCGTGGTTTACCTGAACAAGGCTGACCTGGTAGACGACGCTGAGCTGCTGGAACTGGTTGAGATGGAAGTGCGCGATCTGCTGAGCACTTACGACTTCCCAGGCGACGACACTCCGATCATCATCGGTTCTGCTCGTATGGCTCTGGAAGGCAAAGACGACAACGAAATGGGCACCACGTCCGTTCGTAAACTGGTTGAGACTCTGGACAGCTACATCCCAGATCCAGTCCGTGTTATCGACAAGCCGTTCCTGATGCCAATCGAAGACGTATTCTCGATCTCCGGTCGCGGTACTGTTGTAACTGGTCGTATCGAGCGCGGTATCGTTAAGGTTCAAGATCCACTGGAAATCGTTGGTCTGCGTGACACTACCGTCACCACCTGCACCGGTGTTGAAATGTTCCGTAAACTGCTCGACGAAGGTCGTGCTGGCGAGAACTGCGGCGTTCTGCTGCGTGGTACCAAGCGTGACGACGTTGAGCGTGGCCAGGTTCTGGTTAAGCCAGGTTCGGTTAAGCCGCACACCAAGTTCGAAGCTGAAGTGTACGTGCTGAGCAAAGAAGAAGGCGGTCGTCACACTCCGTTCTTCAAAGGCTACCGTCCACAGTTCTACTTCCGTACTACCGACGTAACTGGTAACTGCGAACTGCCGGAAGGCGTAGAAATGGTAATGCCAGGCGACAACATCAAAATGGTTGTCACCCTGATCAAAACCATCGCTATGGAAGACGGTCTGCGTTTCGCAATCCGTGAAGGCGGCCGTACCGTTGGTGCTGGCGTTGTAGCTAAAATCATCGAGTAATTATCTCTTCTGAGATAGCTCTGATGTTTTGAAAAGGCCCCCGCTCAGCGGGGGCCTTTTTTATTGGGTTGACACCTATCAGGGCCGTCTATAGAATTGCGCCTCCTTTTAACGGGCGTATTGCGCTCGCTGGGAATAGCAGCCGGAGTCTGAAATCCAATGCAAAATCAGCAAATCCGTATCAGGTTGAAGGCTTTTGACCATCGCCTGATCGACCAATCCACCCAGGAAATCGTGGAAACCGCGAAACGTACTGGTGCACAAGTGCGTGGTCCAATTCCACTGCCTACCCGTAAAGAGCGGTTCACCGTTCTGGTCTCCCCGCACGTCAACAAAGACGCGCGTGACCAGTACGAGATCCGTACTCATAAGCGCGTACTGGACATCGTCCAGCCAACGGATAAAACCGTTGATGCACTTATGAAGCTCGATCTGGCGGCCGGTGTGGAAGTACAGATCAGCCTCGGCTAAGACTTGGGTCTTAGTCGTGTAACGCTCTGAAATGGGCGGCCATAGCGGGTGAAAGCCCCGTACACTCATGAGGTTTACAACATGACTATTGGTGTAGTCGGTCGTAAATGCGGTATGACCCGTATTTTCACCGAAGAAGGTGTCTCCATTCCGGTCACGGTCATTGAGATCGAGCCGAATCGCGTCACCCAGTTCAAAACTGAAGAGACCGATGGCTATCGTGCAGTGCAAGTCACTGTCGGCGAGCGTCGTGCTTCGCGCGTGACTGCTGCTCAAGCAGGTCACTTCGCTAAAGCAAACGTTGCAGCTGGTCGCACTGTTATGGAGTTCCGTCTCGAAGACGGCGACTACCAGGCTGGCGATCTGATCAACGCTGAAATCTTCGCTGCTGGTCAACTGGTTGATGTAACCGGTCAGTCCAAAGGTAAAGGCTTCCAGGGTACGATCAAGCGTTGGAATTTCCGTGGCCAAGACAACACTCACGGTAACTCCGTTTCCCACCGCGTCCCGGGCTCTATTGGCCAGTGCCAGACTCCTGGTCGTGTATTCAAGGGCAAAAAAATGTCCGGTCATATGGGCGCTGAGCGCGTGACCGTGCAGTCCCTCGAAGTAGTGCGCGTCGACGCTGAACGCAATCTGTTGTTGGTCAAGGGTGCTGTTCCTGGCGCTACTGGCGGCAACCTGGTTGTACGTCCGGCGGCCAAGGCTCGCGGTTAAGGGGAAGCTGACATGCAATTAAATGTAAATGACGCTCAAGCGATCGAAGTTTCCGAACTGACGTTTGGCGGCGAGTTCAACGAGACGCTGGTTCACCAAGCAGTCGTGGCCTACATGGCCGGCGGCCGTCAAGGTAGCAAACAGCAAAAGACCCGTTCCGACGTTCGTGGTGGCGGTAAGCGCCCTTGGCGTCAGAAAGGTACTGGCCGTGCTCGTGCCGGTACTATCCGTAGCCCAATCTGGCGTGGCGGTGGTACCACTTTCGCAGCTCGTCCGCAGGATCACTCGCAGAAGCTCAACAAGAAGATGTATCGCGCAGCTCTGCGCTCCATCCTTGCTGAACTCGTGCGTACTGACCGTCTGGTCGTGGTTCAGGACTTCGCTGTTGAAAGCCCGAAAACCAAAGATCTGCTGGGCAAGCTGAACAACATGAGCCTGACCGACGTTTTGATCGTGTCGGAAGCTGTTGATCAGAACCTGTACCTGGCTGCTCGCAACCTGCCACACGTTGATGTACGTGACGTGCAAGGTTCCGATCCAGTTAGTCTGATCGCATACGACAAGGTGTTGATCACCGTGTCGGCCGTGAAGAAATTCGAGGAGCTGCTGGGATGAACCAGGAACGCGTATTTAAAGTTCTGCTTGGCCCGCACGTTTCCGAAAAGGCTACGGTTCTGGCTGACAAGAAAGGCCAGTTCGTTTTCAAGGTTGCAACTGACGCAACCAAGCTGGAAATCAAGAAGGCCGTCGAAAGCCTGTTCAGCGTGAAAGTAGAGCGTGTTACTACCCTGAATGTTCTGGGTAAGAGCAAGCGCACTGCTCGCGGTCTGGGCAAGCGTAATGACTGGAAGAAGGCAGTTATCTCCCTTCAGCCAGGCCAAGATCTCGATTTCAGCAGCAGTGCTGAGTAAGGAAGGGGTGCATCATGGCAATCGTTAAATGCAAACCGACTTCCCCTGGCCGCCGTTTTGTGGTCAAGGTGGTCAACCAGGAGCTGCATAAAGGCGCTCCTCACGCACCGCTGCTCGAGAAAAAATCGAAGTCTGGTGGTCGTAACAACAATGGTCGTATTACCACTCGTCACATCGGTGGTGGCCATAAGCAGCATTATCGTCTGGTCGATTTCCGTCGCAACGACAAAGATGGCATCGCTGCCACTGTCGAGCGTATCGAATACGATCCAAACCGTACTGCTCACATCGCTCTGCTGCTGTACGCAGATGGCGAGCGTCGCTACATCATCGCCCCTAAAGGCGTGAGCGCTGGCGACCAGCTGATCGCAGGTGCTTTGGCGCCGATCAAGCCGGGCAACGCTCTGCAACTGCGCAACATTCCAGTTGGTAGCACCGTACACGGCATCGAATTGAAGCCAGGTAAAGGCGCGCAAATCGCTCGTTCCGCTGGTGCTTCGGCTCAGCTGATCGCTCGTGAAGGTGTCTACGTGACCCTGCGTCTGCGTTCTGGTGAGATGCGTAAAGTGCTGGCTGAATGCCGCGCGACCCTGGGCGAAGTCTCGAACTCCGAGCACAGCCTGCGTTCGCTGGGTAAAGCTGGTGCCAAACGCTGGCGTGGCGTTCGCCCAACCGTTCGTGGTGTTGCCATGAACCCGGTTGACCACCCACACGGTGGTGGTGAAGGTCGTACCTCTGGTGGTCGTCATCCGGTATCGCCATGGGGCTTCCCGACTAAGGGCGCGAAGACTCGTGGTAATAAGCGTACCGACAAAATGATCGTCCGTCGTCGCAAGTAAATAGAGGGATACGACAGTGCCACGTTCTCTGAAAAAAGGTCCTTTTATTGATCTTCACCTACTGAAGAAGATCGAAGTGGCGGCGGAAAAGAACGATCGCAAACCAGTTAAGACCTGGTCGCGTCGTTCGATGATCCTGCCACAAATGGTCGGTCTGACCATCGCTGTACACAACGGTCGCTTGCACGTCCCAGTTCTCGTGAACGAAGACATGGTCGGCCACAAACTAGGCGAGTTTGCCGGTACCCGCACTTATCGTGGGCACGTGGCAGACAAGAAAGCCAAGCGTTAAGGGGTTAGGAAATGGAAGTAGCCGCTAAGTTGTCGGGCGCTCGAATCTCCGCCCAGAAAGCCCGCTTGGTCGCCGACCAGATCCGCGGGAAGAAGGTGGGCGAAGCGCTCAACCTGTTGGCTTTCAGCAGTAAGAAAGCCGCCGAGATCATGAAGAAAGTGCTGGAGTCGGCCGTAGCCAACGCCGAGCATAACGAAGGCGCAGACGTTGATGACCTGAAGGTCAGCACCGTTTTCGTCAACGAAGGGCGTTCGCTGAAGCGCATCATGCCACGTGCCAAAGGCCGTGCTGATCGCATCGTCAAGCGGTCTTGCCATATCACTGTCAAGGTTGCTGACAAGTAACGGAGTCGAAGAGATGGGTCAGAAAGTACATCCCATTGGCATTCGCCTGGGAATCGTCAAGGAGCACACCTCCGTCTGGTACGCAGACGGTCGGACTTATGCGGACTATTTGTTCGCTGATCTGAAGGTGCGTGAGTATCTCCAAGACAAACTAAAAAGCGCGTCCGTAAGCCGTATCGATATCCATCGTCCGGCCCAAACTGCACGTATCACCATCCACACCGCTCGTCCAGGTATCGTTATCGGGAAGAAAGGTGAAGATGTTGAGAAACTGCGTCAGGACCTGACCAAGCAAATGGGTGTGCCTGTGCACATCAATATCGAAGAGATCCGCAAGCCGGAACTCGACGGTATGCTGGTTGCGCAGAGCGTAGCTCAGCAGCTGGAGCGTCGCGTAATGTTCCGTCGCGCTATGAAGCGCGCTGTACAGAACGCCATGCGCATTGGTGCCAAAGGCATCAAAATCCAAGTGAGCGGTCGTCTCGGCGGTGCTGAAATCGCACGTACTGAATGGTATCGCGAAGGTCGTGTGCCACTGCACACCCTGCGTGCCGACATCGACTATGCCAACTACGAAGCTCACACCACTTACGGTGTGATCGGTGTAAAGGTTTGGATCTTCAAAGGCGAAGTAATTGGTGGTCGCCAAGAAGAACTGAAACCACAAGCACCAGCGCCTCGTAAAAAAGCTGCTAAGTAAGGGGTACGCCAAATGTTGCAACCTAAGCGTACGAAGTTCCGCAAGCAGATGACAGGCCACAACCGTGGTCTGGCTCAGCGCGGTAGCAAAGTCAGCTTCGGCGAGTTCGCGCTGAAGTCTGTAGCTCGTGGTCGTCTCACCGCTCGTCAGATCGAGTCAGCGCGTCGTGCTCTGACCCGTCACGTAAAACGTGGCGGCAAGATCTGGATCCGTGTATTCCCGGACAAGCCGATCTCCAAAAAGCCTCTCGAGGTTCGGATGGGTAAAGGTAAGGGTAACGTGGAATACTGGGTAGCCCAGATTCAGCCAGGCAAAGTCCTGTATGAAATCGAGGGTGTTTCTGAAGAGCTGGCGCGTGAGGCTTTCGCCCTGGCTGCTGCAAAGCTGCCGCTCGCCACCTCCTTTGTTAAACGGACGGTGATGTGATGAAAGCGAATGAACTTCGTGAAAAATCCGCACAGCAGCTGAACGAGCAACTGCTCGGCCTGCTGCGCGACCAGTTCAATCTGCGTATGCAGAAAGCAACTGGCCAGTTGGGGCAGTCTCATCTGCTCTCGCAAGTTAAGCGTGACATCGCTCGCGTGAAGACTGTGCTCAACCAGCAGGCAGGTAAGTGATCATGGCTGAAGCCGAAAAGACTGTCCGTACGCTGACTGGCCGTGTTGTCAGCGACAAGATGGACAAAACCATCACCGTTCTGATCGAGCGTCGCGTTAAGCACCCGATCTACGGTAAATATGTTAAGCGTTCGACTAAGCTGCACGCGCACGACGAAACCAATCAGTGCCACATCGGCGACAAAGTCACTATTCGTGAAACTCGTCCGCTGGCCAAGACCAAGTCTTGGGCGCTGGTTGATGTTCTCGAACGCGCTGTGGAAGTCTAAGGACTAGGGGTCGGAGAAATTATATGATTCAGACTCAATCCATGCTCGATGTGGCCGATAACAGCGGCGCTCGCCGCGTTATGTGCATCAAGGTGCTGGGTGGCTCCCATCGTCGTTACGCTGGTATCGGTGACATCATCAAAGTTACCGTGAAGGAAGCAATTCCTCGCGGTAAAGTGAAAAAAGGCCAAGTGATGACTGCTGTTGTAGTCCGCACTCGTCACGGCGTACGTCGTGCTGATGGCTCCATTATCCGCTTTGATGGCAACGCTGCTGTTCTTCTGAACAACAAGCAAGAGCCGATCGGCACCCGTATCTTTGGGCCAGTGACCCGTGAACTTCGTACTGAGAAGTTCATGAAGATCGTCTCGCTCGCCCCAGAAGTGCTGTAAGGAGATCCGACATGCAAAAGATTCGTCGTGACGACGAGATCATCGTGATCGCCGGCAAAGACAAAGGTAAGCGCGGTAAGGTGCTTAAGGTTCTCGCTAATAACCGTCTGGTTATCGGTGGTCTGAACCTGGTCAAGCGTCATACCAAGCCTAACCCGATGTCGGGCGTGCAGGGCGGTATCGTCGAGAAAGAAGCTCCGCTGGATGCTTCTAACGTCGCCATCTTCAACGGCGAAACCAACAAGGCTGACCGCGTTGGTTTCAAAGTAGAAGACGGTAAGAAAATTCGTGTCTTCAAGTCGACCCAAAAAGCGGTTGATGCTTGAACACTGCTAGGTAGATTAGACCATGGCACGACTACAAGAGATTTACCGGAAGGAAATCGCCCCTAAGCTTAAGGAAGAACTTAAGCTTGGGAACGTGATGGAAGTTCCGCGCGTTACCAAAATCACCCTGAACATGGGTCTGGGCGAAGCGATCGGCGACAAAAAAGTCATCGAGCACGCTGTTGCTGACCTTGAAAAGATCACCGGCCAGAAAGTCGTTGTGACCTACGCTCGGAAATCCATCGCTGGCTTTAAAGTCCGTGAAGGTTGGCCGATCGGCGTCAAAGTGACCCTGCGCCGTGAGCGTATGTACGAGTTCCTGGATCGTCTGCTGTCGATCTCCCTGCCTCGGGTTCGCGACTTCCGCGGCCTGAATGCCAAGTCCTTCGATGGTCGTGGTAACTACAGCATGGGCGTGAAAGAGCAGATCATCTTCCCGGAAATCGACTACGACAAGATCGATGCTCTCCGCGGTCTGGACATCACCCTGACCACCACTGCCAAGAACGATGATGAAGGTCGCGCCCTGTTGCGTGCTTTCAAATTCCCGTTCCGCAACTGATTGGAGTAGGACCATGGCCAAGATGAGCATGAAAAACCGCGAGCTGAAGCGTCAGCTCACGGTTGCCAAGTACGCCAAGAAGCGTGCAGCACTGAAAGCAATCATCGTTGATCTGAACGCAAGTCCAGAAGCACGTTGGGAAGCTACAGTTGCCCTGCAGAAGCAGCCACGTGACGCAAGCGCTTCGCGCATGCGTAACCGCTGCCGCCTGACCGGTCGTCCACACGGCGTTTACCGCAAGTTCGGCCTCGGCCGTAACAAACTGCGTGAAGCGGCAATGCGTGGTGACGTACCAGGTCTGGTTAAAGCCAGCTGGTAAGTACTTTCAACGTCCAGGTGGTCAATATCGCAAGATACTGACCACCGGTGACCTTGAATCTGGAACAAGCCCCTTTTGGGGCTTGTTTCATTTCCGGAGTGTGTCTAAAATACGCGGCTCGCCTGAGCCCGTGTTTTTTACCCGGAGATTCTCGGCGACATATGTAGCCGCAAGGCTAATTTTTTTGTATTAGGAGCGTCTAGCCCATGAGTATGCAGGACCCGTTAGCGGACATGCTAACTCGTATCCGTAATGCCCAGATGGCTGAAAAGTCCGTCGTAAGCATGCCATCTTCCAAGTTGAAGGTAGCTGTTGCCAAAGTCCTGAAAGACGAAGGCTACATTGCGGGTTATCAGATCAGCAGCGATGTAAAAGCACTGCTGTCCATCGAGCTGAAGTACTTCGAAGGCCGTTCGGTCATCGAGGAAGTGAAGCGCGTTAGCCGTCCAGGCCTGCGTCAGTACAAGTCCGCTGAAGATCTGCCGAAAGTTCGTGGCGGTCTGGGCGTGTCTATCGTCTCCACCAACAAAGGTGTGATGACGGATCGTGCTGCGCGCGCTGCCGGTGTCGGCGGCGAAGTTCTTTGCACTGTGTTCTAAGGGGGGATAAGCATGTCTCGCGTCGCTAAGAACCCCGTTAAGCTGCCAGCCGGTGTCGAAGTCAAATTCGCAGGCCAACAGCTTTCGGTGAAGGGTGCCAAGGGTACTCTTGAACTGAACATCCATTCGTCCGTTGAGATCGTTGAAGAAGCTGGTGAGCTGCGTTTCGCTGCTCGCAATGGCGATCAACAAACTCGCGCAATGGCCGGTACCACGCGTGCGTTGGTAAACAACATGGTCCAAGGCGTAAGCCAAGGCTTCGAGCGTAAGCTCCAGCTGGTCGGTGTTGGTTACAAAGCGCAAGCAAAAGGCACGGTTTTGAACCTGGCCCTTGGCTTCTCGCACCCTGTGGATTACGAACTGCCAGCGGGCATCACTGCTGAGACCCCTAGCCAGACCGATATCCTGATCAAGGGCATCGATAAGCAGCTGGTAGGTCAAGTGGCCGCTGAGATCCGCGACTTCCGTCCACCAGAGCCGTACAAAGGCAAAGGTGTGCGCTACGCGGACGAAGTCGTCCGTCGTAAAGAAGCCAAGAAGAAGTAGGGCATAGCAAATGACCGACAAAAAAGTTACTCGACTGCGTCGCGCTCGCAAAGCACGCCTGAAAATGCACGAACTCGAAGTCGTGCGTCTCTGCGTGTTCCGCTCGTCGCAGCACATCTACGCCCAGGTCATCTCGGCCGACGGCAACAAAGTCCTGGCAAGCGCCTCGACTTTGGATAAAGAACTGCGTGATGGTGCCACTGGCAACATCGACGCGGCCACAAAGGTTGGCCAGCTGGTCGCTACGCGTGCTAAGGCCGCTGGCGTCTCGCAAGTGGCTTTCGACCGCTCTGGCTTCAAGTACCACGGTCGCGTGAAAGCGCTGGCTGATGCTGCTCGTGAAGCTGGGCTGGAGTTCTAAGTTATGTCAAATAACGACCAAAAGCGCGACGAAGGCTACATTGAGAAGCTGGTTCAAGTTAACCGCGTAGCCAAAACCGTTAAAGGCGGCCGTATCTTCACCTTCACCGCGTTGACCGTGGTAGGTGATGGTAAAGGCCGTGTTGGCTTCGGCCGTGGCAAGTCACGTGAAGTGCCTGCTGCGATCCAGAAGGCAATGGAAGCTGCTCGTCGCAACATGATCCAAGTTGATCTGAACGGCACCACTCTGCAGTACGCAATGAAGTCCGCCCATGGCGCTTCGAAGGTGTACATGCAGCCTGCTTCTGAAGGTACCGGTATCATCGCTGGCGGCGCTATGCGTGCTGTCCTCGAAGTTGCTGGCGTTCAGAACGTTCTGGCCAAGTGCTATGGCTCGACTAACCCGGTAAACGTGGTTCACGCCACTTTCAAAGGTTTGAAAGCTATGCAATCTCCTGAGTCCATCGCTGCCAAGCGTGGTCTGACTGTCAAGGAGATCTTCTGATCATGGCTACCGTTAAAGTAACGCTGATCAAAAGCATGACCGGCCGCATCCCTAACCACAAACTGTGTGTTAAAGGTCTGGGTCTGCGTCGCATCGGTCACACTGTAGAAGTCCTGGATACTCCCGAGAATCGCGGGATGATCAACAAGGCTTACTACATGCTGCGTGTAGAGGGTTAATCGATGAAACTCAATGATCTGAGTCCAGCGCCGGGTTCCCGTCGCGAAAAGCATCGTCCGGGCCGTGGTATCGGTAGCGGTTTGGGTAAGACTGGTGGCCGTGGCCACAAAGGTCAAACCTCCCGCTCCGGTGGCACCATCGCTCCAGGCTTTGAAGGCGGTCAACAGCCGCTGCATCGTCGCCTGCCTAAGTTCGGTTTCGTATCCCTGAAGGCCATGGACCGCGCAGAAGTGCGTCTGTCCGAGCTGGCTAAAGTGGAAGGCGACATCGTTACTGTGCAGACCCTGAAAGATGCCAACGTGATCAACGTCAACGTACAGCGTGTGAAAATCATGCTGTCCGGTGAAGTGACTCGCGCTGTCACTATCGGCAAGGGAATCGGCGCCACCAAAGGTGCGCGTTCGGCTATCGAAGCAGCTGGCGGCAAGTTCGAGGAATAAATGGCTAAGCAAGGTGCTCTCTCAGCGCTCGGCAAAGGCGGTATGTCTGAACTTTGGGCTCGTCTGCGTTTTCTGTTCCTGGCGATTATCGTCTACCGAATAGGCGCACACATCCCGGTTCCAGGTATCAATCCGGACCGACTCGCAGACCTGTTTCGACAGAATGAGGGGACCATTCTTAGCTTGTTCAACATGTTTTCCGGCGGCGCGCTGGAGCGGATGAGCATCTTTGCACTGGGGATCATGCCGTACATTTCGGCATCGATCATCATGCAACTGATGACCGCCGTCAGCCCGCAGCTGGAGCAGTTGAAGAAGGAAGGTGAAGCTGGCCGTCGCAAGATTAGCCAGTACACCCGCTACGGCACTGTCGTCCTCGCCCTGGTTCAAGCTATCGGCATGTCCGTTGGCCTGGCAGGGCAGGGCGTTGCGTTCACTGGTGACTTTGGCTTCCATTTCGTCGCGGTATCCACATTTGTGGCTGGTGCGATGTTTATGATGTGGCTGGGTGAGCAGATTACTGAGCGTGGTGTTGGCAACGGTATCTCGATGTTGATTTTCGCAGGTATCGTCGCCGGTCTTCCGAGAGCGATCGGGCAGTCTTTCGAGTCTGCACGTCAGGGTGATATCAATATTTTCGCCCTGGTTGCCATCGGTTTGCTGGCAGTAGCGATTATCGGTTTTGTGGTGTTCATTGAGCGTGGCCAGCGTCGTATTGCTGTTCACTACGCCAAGCGTCAGCAGGGCCGTAAGGTTTTTGCTGCGCAGACCAGCCACTTGCCGCTGAAAGTGAATATGGCCGGTGTTATTCCGGCAATTTTCGCGAGCAGCATTTTGCTGTTTCCGGCTTCGTTGGGTACCTGGTTTGGTCAGTCCGAAAACATGGGCTGGCTGCAGGACCTCTCTCAGTCGATCGCTCCTGGTCAGCCGTTGAATATTCTGCTGTTTAGTGCAGGGATTATTTTCTTCTGCTTCTTCTATACGGCGTTGATGTTCAATCCGAAAGACGTAGCGGAAAACCTGAAGAAGTCCGGTGCCTTTATTCCGGGCATCCGTCCAGGTGAGCAGTCTGCACGCTACATTGATGGCGTTCTGACTCGTTTGACCCTGTTCGGTGCTCTATATATGACGGCCGTGTGCTTGTTGCCCCAGTTCCTGGTGGTTGCAGCAAACGTTCCGTTCTACCTTGGCGGGACCTCGTTGCTGATCGTGGTCGTGGTTGTGATGGACTTCATGTCCCAAGTACAATCGCACCTCGTTTCGCACCAGTACGAATCCCTGATGAAGAAAGCCAACCTGAAGGGCTACGGCAGCGGCATGTTGCGCTGAGTACCCCATAAGGTTCGAGGAGTTGGTGATGAAAGTTCGTGCATCGGTGAAAAAGCTGTGCCGTAACTGCAAGATTATTCGCCGCGAAGGTGTTGTTCGAGTAATTTGCAGCGCGGAACCGCGTCACAAACAGCGCCAAGGCTGAGTGTGATCCGCTTGAAGCCCGGCAGCTAGTGCGCTGCCGGGTTGATTATTTGTTATTACAGCGATATTATCTCGCGCCCTATTTCTTGGCTTCCGGGGCGTAGGTAGCTGTCAATTGGAGTCCCACTGAATGGCCCGTATTGCAGGCGTTAACATTCCAGATAACAAGCACACTGTTATCTCGCTGACCTACATCTATGGTGTTGGTCGCACTACTGCGCAGAAAATTTGCGCAGTTGCTGGGGTAAACCCAGCCGCTAAGATCAAGGATCTGAGCGACGAGCAGATTGAACAGCTGCGTGGCGAAGTGGCGAAGTTCACCACTGAAGGTGACCTGCGTCGCGAAATCAACATGAAAATCAAGCGTTTGATGGACCTCGGTTGCTATCGCGGTCTGCGTCATCGTCGTGGTCTTCCAGTACGCGGTCAGCGTACCAAGACTAACGCGCGTACCCGTAAAGGTCCGCGTAAGCCGATCCGCAAGTAATCGCCCCAGCGAATCGACAGGAAAATTATCATGGCAAAACCTGCTGCTCGTCCTCGTAAAAAAGTTAAAAAGACAGTGGTTGATGGCATCGCCCACATCCATGCTTCTTTTAACAACACAATCGTGACCATCACCGACCGTCAAGGTAACGCGCTTTCTTGGGCTACCTCCGGTGGTTCGGGTTTCCGCGGTTCCCGCAAGTCCACCCCGTTTGCTGCTCAAGTAGCTGCTGAACGTGCTGGTCAAGCTGCGCTGGAATATGGCCTGAAAAACCTCGACGTTAACGTCAAGGGTCCAGGTCCAGGTCGTGAGTCTGCTGTCCGTGCTTTGAACGGCTGTGGCTATAAGATCGCCAGCATCACCGACGTGACGCCAATCCCGCACAACGGGTGCCGTCCGCCGAAGAAGCGCCGCGTGTAATCCAGGAGATTGTAAAGAATGGCTCGTTACATTGGTCCAAAATGCAAACTCGCTCGTCGCGAAGGCACCGATCTCTTCCTGAAGAGCGGCGTGCGCGCGATCGAATCGAAGTGCAACATTGAAGCAGCACCTGGTATCCACGGCCAACGCCGCGGTCGCCAGTCCGATTACGGCACCCAACTGCGTGAAAAGCAGAAGGTCCGTCGTATCTACGGCGTTCTCGAGCGTCAGTTCAGCGGCTACTACAAAGAAGCTGCTGGCAAGAAAGGTGCAACCGGTGAAAACCTGCTGCAACTGCTCGAATGCCGTCTGGACAACGTTGTATACCGTATGGGCTTTGGTTCGACTCGTGCCGAATCCCGTCAGCTGGTATCGCACAAGTCGATCAGCGTTAACGGTCAGACCGTAAACGTTCCGTCCTACCAGGTTCGTGCTGGTGACGTGGTCGCAGTTCGCGAGAAAGCAAAAAACCAACTTCGCATTGTCCAAGCTCTCGATCTGTGTGCCCAACGTGGCCGCGTAGAATGGGTAGAAGTAGACACTGAGAAGAAGTCGGGCGTTTTCAAGAACGTTCCTGCTCGCAGTGATCTGTCCGCCGACATCAACGAAAGCCTGATTGTCGAGCTCTACTCCAAGTAAGGGCTAGAAAATAGGTGCATCCATGCAGATTTCGGTAAATGAGTTCCTGACACCCCGCCACATTGATGTGCAGGTTGTCAGTCCAACCCGCGCCAAAATTACTCTCGAGCCTCTCGAGCGTGGTTTTGGCCACACCCTGGGCAACGCGCTGCGCCGCATCCTGTTGTCCTCAATGCCCGGCTGTGCAGTAGTCGAGGCCGAGATTGACGGTGTGCTCCACGAGTACAGCGCCATCGAAGGTGTACAGGAAGACGTAATTGAAATCCTGTTGAACCTTAAAGGTCTGGCTATCAAGCTGCACGGCCGTGACGAAGTTACGCTGACCTTGTCGAAGAAGGGTTCGGGGGTGGTTACCGCTGCCGATATTCAGCTGGATCATGATGTCGAGATCGTTAACCCCGATCACGTAATCGCTAACCTGGCGTCTAACGGCGCCCTGAACATGAAGCTCACCGTAGCTCGTGGTCGTGGTTATGAACCGGCCGACTCGCGTCAGAGCGATGAAGATGAAAGCCGCAGCATTGGTCGCTTGCAGCTTGACTCTTCGTTCAGCCCGGTTCGCCGTATCGCATACGTGGTGGAAAACGCCCGTGTCGAGCAGCGTACTAACCTGGACAAGCTGGTTATTGATCTGGAAACCAACGGTACTCTGGATCCTGAAGAGGCTATCCGCCGCGCTGCAACCATCCTGCAACAGCAGTTGGCTGCGTTCGTCGACCTCAAAGGTGACAGCGAACCAGTGGTAATCGAGCAGGAAGACGAGATCGATCCGATCCTGCTTCGCCCGGTTGACGATCTGGAACTGACTGTACGTTCGGCTAACTGCCTTAAGGCGGAAAACATTTACTACATCGGCGACCTGATTCAGCGTACCGAAGTAGAACTGTTGAAGACTCCGAACCTGGGCAAGAAATCCTTGACTGAAATCAAGGACGTTCTGGCCTCCCGCGGTCTGTCCCTCGGCATGCGCCTCGACAACTGGCCGCCTGCAAGTCTTAAGAAGGACGACAAGGCGACTGCCTGATCGTCGTAATCACCGAACGTGAGTTTGGTAAGGAATGAACCATGCGTCATCGTAAAAGTGGTCGTCACCTGAGCCGTACCAGCTCGCACCGCAAGGCCATGTTCCAAAACATGGCGGTGTCGCTGTTCGAGCACGAGCTGATCAAAACTACACTGCCGAAAGCTAAAGAACTGCGTCGCGTTGCTGAGCCGCTGATCACTTTGGCCAAGACAGACAGCCTGGCTAACCGCCGTCTGGCTTTCGACCGTACTCGTTCGAAAGCTATCGTTGGTAAGCTCTTCAACGACCTGGGCAAGCGTTACGCTACCCGTGAGGGTGGCTACCTGCGCATCCTCAAGTGCGGTTTCCGCGCTGGCGACAACGCGCCTATGGCGTACGTCGAGTTGGTTGATCGTGCTACTGCCGGCGAAGCTGTAAGCGCCGAGTAAGACGACAAGCTGTATCGAAGAACCGGGCCTAGTGCCCGGTTTTTTGTGCGCGTAATAAAAGCGCGATTTGTACAAGCGCCCACGGGTTGTGGTCGGCACTATGAAAGTCGGGGAGTCTGGTAGTTATTCTCTATCGACGCCTACAATTTAATGAATTTGTAGGCGTCATATTGATGATCAATACTTCCTCCAAGCCGATTAGCCGGCAGTTCCAAGTCCGACCTGAGGGAAATTGAGCATGAGTCAGAATAAAGTCCTTACCACCGCCAGCGGCGCTCCCGTTGCGGATAACCAGAATTCCCGCTCCGCTGGCCCGCGTGGTCCGCTGCTGCTCGACGATTTTCATCTGATCGAGAAGCTCGCCCACTTCAACCGTGAAAACATTCCTGAGCGCCGTGTACACGCCAAGGGCTCGGGCGCCTATGGCACCTTCACCGTTACCCAAGACATTACGCAGTACACCAGCGCCAAGCTGTTCGAGTCCGTTGGCAAGCAAACCCCTACTTTCCTGCGGTTTTCCACCGTTGGTGGTGAGCGAGGTTCGGCTGATACCGAGCGCGACCCACGTGGTTTTGCCTTGAAGTTCTACACCGAAGAAGGCAACTGGGACATCGTGGGTAACAACACCCCTGTGTTCTTCATTCGCGATCCTTTGAAGTTCCCGGATTTCATCCACACACAGAAACGCTTGCCGCAAAGCAATCTGAAAAGCGCGCAAATGATGTGGGATTTCTGGTCGCACTCCCCCGAGGCGCTGCACCAGGTCACTATCCTGTTCTCGGACCGTGGCATCCCTGACGGCTACCGTCACATGCACGGCTTCGGCAGTCACACCTACAGCCTGATCAACGCCAAGGGTGAGCGTCACTGGGTCAAGTGGCACTACAAGACCAAGCAGGGCATCAAGAACCTGGCGCCGGCTGAAGCCGCTCGCTTGGCTGGTACTGACCCTGATTACGCCCAGCGTGATCTGTTTGGCGCGATCGAGCGCGGTGATTTCCCGAAATGGCGCGTATGCATCCAGATCATGACCGAGGCCCAGGCCAACGCTCATTACGAGAACCCTTTCGATGTGACCAAAACCTGGTCGCAGAAGGAATTCCCGTTGATCGAAGTCGGCGAGTTGGAACTGAACCGCAATCCGCAGAACTACTTCGCTGAAGTGGAGCAAGCTGCATTCGGCCCAAGCAACATGGTTCCTGGTGTTGGTCTGTCGCCAGACCGCATGCTTCAAGGTCGTGTGTTCGCTTACGCTGATGCGCATCGCTATCGTGTTGGCACTAATCACCAGCAACTGCCGGTGAATGCGCCGCGTAACCAGGTGAATAGCTACCAGCGCGATGGTTCGATGGCCTTCGGCAGCAACGGCGGCGCAGCGCCTAACTACGAGCCAAACAGCTACGCCGATGCACCAAAGCAAGCCCCCCAGTATGCGGAGCCTGCATTGGCCCTGAGTGGCGCGGCTGACCGTTACGATCACCGTGAAGACACGGATTACTACAGCCACGCCGGTGCGCTGTTCCGCTTGATGAACGATGAGCAGAAGGCCTTGCTCACCAACAACATTGCCGGCGCGATGGGTGGCGTTTCCAGTGATGTGGTTCAGCGCCAACTGCAGCACTTCTACAAGGCCGATCCGGCTTATGGAGAAGCAATCGCAAAGGCGTTGGGTGTATCGCTTAACTGACTCTAAACGATAAGCAGAACCGCCCTCATTTGGGCGGTTTTTGCGTTATTTCAGCTACTTTTCTCCGAAAAACATCACTTTTCTGCCGTTGATCCCGTGACCTTCAAGTCATCATGGTTCAAACTACAGACTTTCAAGCAGGGAGATGTAGGGCGATGCAAGGTCACCCCGACGTAATCGATTACCTCAACACGTTGCTGACGGGCGAACTGGCTGCTCGTGACCAATATTTCATCCATTCGCGCATGTACGAAGACTGGGGTTTTACCGAGCTCTACGAACGTATCAACCACGAGATGGAAGAAGAGGCACAGCACGCCGACGCACTGATGCGCCGTATCCTCATGCTCGAAGGCACGCCGCGTATGCGTCCTGATGATCTGGATGTGGGTACTACGGTGCCTGACATGCTCGCTGCTGACCTGCGCCTCGAGTACAAGGTCCGTGCCGCGCTCTGCAAAGGCATCGAGCTCTGTGAGCAGCACAACGACTATGTCACCCGGGAAATCCTGAGGGTACAGTTGAATGACACCGAAGAAGATCACACCTACTGGCTCGAAAAGCAGTTGGGCCTGATCAAGCTGATTGGCCTGGAGAATTACCTGCAATCGCAGTTCTGATGCCCGGCTACAAAAAAGCCCCTGTCACCGCAAAGTGACAGGGGCTTTTCATTGGGCCCGAAAAAGTCAGGCCCGGTCGCGTTCCAACAACGGTTTCAAGTAGTAACCGGTGTGCGACTGCGGCATTTCGGAGACTTGCTCCGGCGTGCCCACGGCAATGATCTGGCCACCTTTGGAGCCGCCTTCCGGCCCCAGGTCTACCAGCCAATCTGCCGTCTTGATTACATCAAGGTTGTGCTCGATCACCACCACGGTGTTGCCGTGGTCGCGCAAGCGGTGCAGCACGTCCAACAGTTGCTGGATATCCGCGAAGTGCAGGCCGGTGGTCGGCTCATCGAGGATGTACAGGGTTTTGCCGGTATCGCGCTTGGACAGCTCGCGAGACAACTTCACCCGCTGCGCCTCACCACCTGACAGCGTGGTCGCCGATTGCCCCAGCTTGATGTACGACAAGCCCACGTCCATCAGCGTCTGCAGCTTGCGCGCCAACGCCGGGACCGCGTCGAAGAACACCCGCGCTTCTTCGATGGTCATCTCCAGGGTTTCGTGGATGCTCTTGCCCTTGTACTTGATCTCCAAGGTTTCGCGGTTGTAGCGCTTGCTCTTGCACACATCGCACGGCACGTAGATGTCTGGCAGGAAGTGCATTTCCACCTTGATCAGGCCATCACCCTGGCACGCTTCACAGCGACCGCCCTTGACGTTGAACGAGAACCGGCCCGGCCCGTAACCCCGTGAGCGGGATTCCGGAACGCCAGCAAACAGCTCACGAATTGGCGTGAACAAACCGGTGTAGGTCGCAGGGTTGGAACGCGGTGTACGACCAATGGGGCTTTGATCGATATCGACCACCTTGTCCAGGTGTTCCAGTCCCTTGATGCTGTCGTGGGCAGCGGCTTCCAGGGTGGTCGCGCCGTTCAGGGCGGTGGCACTCAAGGGGAACAACGTATTGTTGATCAGCGTCGATTTACCCGAGCCGGAAACACCGGTCACGCAGGTCAGCAGACCCAGTGGAATTTCCAGGTCGACATTGCGCAAGTTGTTGCCACGCGCGCCCTTAAGGTGCAACGCCAGCTTCTTGTTACGTGGCGTGCGTTTGGCCGGCACTGCAATCTTCACACGACCAGACAAGTATTTGCCGGTCAGTGAGTCCGGATGAGCCATGACTTCGGCCGGCGTGCCTTCAGCGACAATATGCCCGCCATGCACACCCGCCCCCGGGCCGATGTCGACCACATAATCCGCCAGGCGGATTGCATCTTCATCGTGCTCGACCACGATCACCGTATTACCGATATCCCGCAGGTGTTTCAACGTGCCCAGCAGCCGATCGTTGTCGCGCTGGTGCAAGCCAATCGACGGTTCATCGAGGATGTACAACACACCCACAAGGCCAGCACCAATCTGGCTGGCCAGGCGAATCCGCTGGGCTTCACCGCCGGACAAGGTGTCGGCACTGCGATCCAGCGACAGGTAATCCAAGCCAACGTTGACCAGGAACTGCAAGCGCTCGCGGATTTCCTTGAGGATCTTGTCAGCGATTTCGCCACGGCGACCGGTCAGCTTGAGCACACCAAAGTACTCACAGGCATCGCCGATTGGCAGGTTGGTCACCGCCGGCAGTGTCTTCTCGCCCACCCACACATGCCGCGCCTCGCGACGCAGGCGAGTACCGCGGCAATCCGGGCACGGCTGGGTGCTGAGGAATTTCGCCAGCTCTTCGCGCACGCTGGCCGATTCGGTCTCGCGGTAACGACGCTCCAGGTTTGGCACAATGCCTTCGAACGGGTGGGAGCGCTTGACGATATCGCCACGGTCGTTCAGGTATTTGAAGTCGACGTTCTGCGAGCCGCTGCCATGCAGGATGACCTTCTGCTGATCCGCCGGCAGTTGGTTGAACGGCACTTCCAGGCTGAACTTGTAATGCGAGGCCAACGACCCGAGCATCTGGAAGTAATAGACGTTGCGCCGGTCCCAGCCGCGTATCGCGCCCTCCGCCAGCGTCAGGTCGCCATTGACCAGGCGCTTGATGTCGAAGAACTGCTTCACCCCCAGGCCATCGCAAGTCGGGCAGGCGCCAGCCGGGTTGTTGAAGGAGAACAGCTTGGGTTCCAGTTCGCTGATGGCATGGCCGCAAATCGGGCAGGCAAAGCGCGCGGAGAAGATGATCTCTTCGCCCGGCTCGTCGTCCATCGGTGCAACCAATGCAATGCCGTCGGCCAGCTTCAGCGCGGTTTCGAAGGATTCCGCAAGGCGCTGCTGCAGGTCGGCGCGCACCTTGAAGCGATCGACTACTACATCAATCGAATGCTTCTTTTGCTTGTCGAGCTTCGGCGCTTCATCCAGCTCATACAGCTTGCCGTTGATGCGTGCGCGCACAAAACCCTGGGCCCGCAGTTCTTCGAAGACGGAAAGGTGTTCACCCTTGCGCTCACGGATCACCGGCGCCAACAGCATCAGCTTGGCGCCTTCCGGCTGGGCCAGCACCAGGTCGACCATCTGGCTGACGGTCTGGGCTTCCAGGGGAATGTCGTGGTCCGGGCAACGCGGAATACCCACGCGTGCATACAGCAGGCGCAGGTAATCGTAGATTTCGGTAATGGTGCCCACGGTGGAGCGCGGGTTATGGGAGGTCGATTTCTGTTCGATGGAGATCGCTGGCGACAGGCCTTCAATGGTGTCGACGTCGGGTTTTTCCATCATCGACAGGAACTGGCGAGCGTAGGCCGACAGCGATTCCACATAGCGACGCTGGCCTTCGGCATACAGCGTGTCGAACGCCAGGGACGATTTGCCGGACCCGGACAAGCCGGTGATGACGATCAGTTTGTCCCTGGGCAGGGTCAGGTCGATGTTCTTCAGGTTGTGGGTTCTAGCCCCACGAATCAGGATCTTGTCCAAGATGGCCTCGCACGGCGGGCGTAAATAATGCCGGAGTATACGGCTAAAGACTGGATGAATATACACTGTCAAAAGGCCGCTTGCAGCCTTAGATGAAAGCTGCGCGGCAAACCGCCGCATATACCCTCTCAATCGATGGGACTGGTAGAATCGCCGCCGGTTCACACGAGGTTTTTCCATGCACGATCCCCACAGCGAACGCATGAGTAGCGGCGAGACCCGAGCGGCAAGCGGTCTGGCCCTGGTGTTCGCCTTCCGTATGCTGGGCATGTTTATGGTGTTGCCGGTGCTGGCGACCTATGGAATGGATCTCGCAGGCGCGACCCCCGCATTGATTGGCCTAGCCATTGGCGCCTATGGCCTGACCCAGGCGATTTTCCAGATTCCGTTCGGGATTATTTCCGATCGCATTGGCCGTCGTCCGGTGATCTACCTCGGGCTGATCGTGTTCGCCCTCGGCAGCGTGCTCGCGGCCCAATCCGACTCTATCTGGGGTGTGATTGCCGGACGGATCCTGCAAGGCGCCGGCGCGATTTCCGCAGCGGTGATGGCCTTGCTATCGGACCTGACCCGCGAACAACACCGCACCAAAGCCATGGCCATGATCGGCATGACTATCGGTCTGTCGTTTGCCGTGGCCATGGTGGTCGGTCCCTTGCTGACCCGTGCGTTCGGCTTGCATGGCCTATTCCTTGCCACCGGCGGTATGGCGCTGTTTGGCATCGTGATCGTTGCCTTTATGGTGCCGCGCTCCACCGGCACGCTGCAGCATCGCGAGTCGGGCGTCGCACGCAAGGCGCTCTTGCCGACGCTCAAGCACCCGGACCTGCTGCGCCTGGATTTAGGTATCTTCGTATTACACGCGATGCTGATGTGCAGCTTCGTCGCCTTGCCCCTGGCGCTGGTTGAAAAAGCCGGCCTGCCCAAGGAGCAGCACTGGTGGGTCTACCTCACTGCGCTGCTGATTTCGTTCTTCGCCATGATCCCGTTCATCATCTATGGCGAGAAAAAACGCAAAATGAAACGAATCCTGCTCGGCGCCGTCACGACGCTGATGCTCACTGAGCTATTCTTCTGGCAGTTCGGCGATAGCCTGCGGGCGCTGGTAATCGGCACGGTGGTGTTCTTCACCGCGTTCAACCTGCTGGAAGCTTCGTTGCCTTCGCTGATCAGTAAAGTTTCACCGGCCGGTGGCAAGGGCACGGCGATGGGGGTGTATTCCACCAGCCAGTTCCTCGGTTCCGCACTGGGCGGCATCATGGGGGGCTGGATGTTCCAGCATGGCGGTTTGTCGGTTGTGTTCCTTGGATGCGCCGGGCTGGCTGCACTTTGGCTGGCCTTTGCTGTTACCATGCGCGAACCTCCCTACGTCACGAGCCTGCGTTTGCCGCTATCGCCTGAGGCGATCCGCGAAAGTGGTCTGGTAGAGCGCCTCAAGGCAGTCGTAGGGGTAACAGATGCAGTCGTGGTCGCGGAAGAAGCGGCCATTTACATCAAATTGGACACCGAATTATTGGATCGCGCGACGCTCGAGCAACTGGTCAACCCAGTGCCGACAGCGCGCCCAGCCTAGGAGAACGTTATGGCCCGTGGGGTTAACAAAGTCATATTGGTCGGTACATGCGGCCAGGATCCCGAGGTTCGCTACTTGCCTAACGGTAACGCCGTGACCAACCTGAGTCTGGCGACCAGCGAACAGTGGACCGACAAGCAGACCGGCCAGAAGGTCGAGAAAACCGAATGGCACCGTGTGTCGATGTTCGGCAAGGTTGCTGAGATCGCTGGTGAGTACCTGCGTAAAGGTTCGCAGGTGTACATCGAAGGCAAGCTGCAAACCCGCGAGTGGGAAAAAGACGGCATCAAGCGTTACACCACTGAAATCGTGGTCGACATGCAAGGCACCATGCAACTGCTGGGCGGCCGTCCACAGGGCGACCAACAGGGCCAGGGCGGCATGTCCAACTCGGCACCGCGTCCACAGCAGTCGCGTCCACAGCCAAGCCAGCAGCCACAGCGTGAGTCGCGTCCAGCGCCACAGCAGGCCGCTCCGCAGCCGGCTCCGGATTTCGACAGCTTTGATGACGATATCCCGTTCTAGGATTCTAAAGTCCGGAACACGCAAAACCCCCGTTTGGCTCAGGCCTCGGGGGTTTTTTATTGGCCGTGATCAGCGTCAGTCGAAGCGGCGATGACAACCATATCCTTGAACCGGCCTAACACGGCCGAACCGTCATCGATACGCGTCGCCAAATGCAGCGGCGCCACCAGGCTCTGGCACTCCGTCAGTTCCCGATACACGATGCCGTCCCCGCGCAGCCGCTGCATCGACGCTGGCACGATGGACACACCAAGTCCTGCCGCCACCAGGCTCAATGTCGCCGTCATGCGCGGTGCTTCCTGGACCACCTGCGGGCTGAACCCCGCTTCACGACACGCCACCAGAATCGCGTCATACAACCCCAAGCCCACGCGACGGCGATAGAGCACGAAGGATTCGGTCGCCAGTGCCTTCAAGGGTAGGGGAGAGCCTGCATCAAGCGCCAGCGGATGCTCGGTGGGCAGCGCCAGCAGCATCGGTTCCACCAGGATGGGTTCGTCCTGCAGCGATTGAATCCCACTGAGAGGCGAGCGGATAAACGCCGCGTCGAGTTTTTCGTGTACCAAGGCATCCAGCAGTTCGCCGGTGCCAGCTTCCTCCAGCACCACTGTGACGCCGACAAAGGTTTCGCGAAACAGCCGCAGCACACTCGGCACAAAAGGATGCAGCGCCGCCGAACTGGTGAAGCCGATCGCCAGGCGCCCACGTTCACCGCGTGCGGCACGGCGTACCACCTCTGCAATCCCTTCAGCGTGCGCAAGGATCTCCCGCGCCTCATCCAGCAACGCGAGCCCGGCGGTGGTGGGGCGTACACCACGGGGCAGGCGCTCCATCAACACCACGCCCAATTCGGCCTCAAGGTTTTGCAACATCCGCGTCAACGGGGGCTGCTGCATGCCCAGGCGTTCCGCCGCGCGGGTGATGTAGCCTTCTTCAGCGATGGCAACAAAGGCCTTGAGTTGGCGAAGCTCCAGCATAGGAATACTTTTCAGGTATGGGAGGGCTTCAATCCTGGCATTTGTTCTCATGGCTCACAAGATTTAGGCTGTGGCCAACCTCAAAAAGAAGGAAAGCCGTGATGACCTGGTCTGCCAAGCAATACACGATGTTTGAACAGCAGCGCACCCGTCCCGTTCGCGACCTGGTGGCGGCCATTCCAAACACTGACGTCCGCACCGCCGTGGACCTGGGCTGCGGCCCCGGCAACTCCACCGAGGTGCTGGCCGAACGCTTCCCGCAAGCCCACGTCACGGGCATGGACAGCTCCGATGACATGCTGGCCGACGCCCGCAAGCGGCTGCCGGCGCTGAACTTCGAGCTGGCGGATATCGGCGCCTGGAACCCGGCGCAAGCATTCGATGTGATCCTGGCCAACGCGTCCCTGCAATGGCTACCGGATCACGCCACGCTTTACCCCCACTTGGTCCACCAACTGACGCCCGGCGGTACGCTAGCGGTGCAAACCCCGGACAACCTCGATGAGCCCGCCCACCGGCTTGCCCGCGAAGTCGCGGCAGAGGGTCCATGGTCGGCCAAGATCGGAACGGTCAAACACAACGAGCGCCACACCGCGAGCTACTACTACGAACTGCTGAGCAAGCATTGCAGTACGGTCGATGTGTGGCGCACCACCTATCAGCACCCGCTGGTGGATCACGCAGCGGTGGTGGAGTGGTTCAAGGCATCGGCGCTGAGACCGTTCCTCGCGCCTTTGACCGACAGCGAGAAAGCCGCCTTCCTACAGGAATACCAGGCGCGGATTACCCAGGCTTATCCAGCCCTGGCTGATGGCAAGGTGTTGCTGCCGTTTCCGCGCCTGTTCATCATTGCCACTGCGTAGGCCGTGGTGACGCTATCGCCGGCAAGCCGGCTCCTACACGGGGGCGAGGAACTCATCGGTCGATACTACGGTTGCGTAGCCGAACGCCAGTGATGCCATATAAGCGTCATGCACCTGCGCAGCCGGGATCACCTTGCCATTGAATTCCAGATCCCGCGTGGCGCAGGCGTCATGGATCAGCGTGACCTTATAGCCGAGGTCCGCTGCTGCACGTACCACCGCGTCGATACACATATGGCTCATGCTACCGACCACCACCACGTCCGTGATGCTGCGTTGTTCCAGCAGTGCGCGCAGGTTGGTTTCGCGAAACGCATTCACAAAGTGTTTAAGCACCACCGGCTCATTGCCTTCGTTCAGCACTTTGCTGTGCAGGTGCGCACCCTCGGAACCCGGCGTGAAGAATGGCGCGTCCTCGGAGGTGAACTCGTGACGCACATGAATCACCGCATCACCCGCCTGGCGAAACGCCTGCAGCACCTGCGCGGCCTTGTCTGCTGCGGCGTCCACGCCGTCGAGTGGCCACTTGCCCTGAGGGAAGTAGTCGTTCTGGATATCGATTAGGATGAGCGCTTGCTTGGCCATGTGTATTGCCTCGTGATGGGTTGATGGGCCCAGTATCTTAGCTGGCGCCTGCACCGGGGATTGGCTGCACCGACAATAACAGGGGGAAAACTGACAATGGCGGTTGTCGAGCTGGGCGTGTTGATCTACCAAGGTGCGCAGTTGGCGGCCGTGCATGGCTTGACCGACTTGTTCGGCGTGGCTAACCGAATCGCCGCCGAGCATCAGTCCGCGCAATTGCCGTTGCTGCGGGTCAGCCATTGGCAGGTGGATGTTACCGGCAAACCGGCGCGCGTATTCAGCAGCCATCCCGGCCCTGACCAGCCGATGATGGCCGTATTGGTGCCGCCGTCGATTGGTGAATTCACCGAAGACCAGGCGCCGCCCGCGCTGCTGGAATGGATCCGTCAGCAACACGCGGCGGGCACGGTACTGGGCGGTGTGTGCATTGGCTCGATCATGCTGGCGCGCAGCGGGTTGCTCGACGGACGCAGTGCCACGACGCACTGGTCTTCCGCCAAATCCTTCGCGGCCCGTTACCCGGCGGTGCGCCTGGAGGCGGATAAGCCCATCGTTGATGATGGCGACCTGATCACCACCGCCGGCTTGATGGCCTGGTCCGAACTCGGCCTGCGCCTGGTCGATCGCCTGATGGGCCCGAGCATCGCGGCCGATACCGCGCGTTTCCTGGTGATCGAGCACAGTGACAGCGCCAGCCAATGCGGCAGCAACTTCGCGCCGATACTCGGCCACGGCGACGCGGCCATCCTCAGGGTTCAGCACTGGCTTCAAGCCAGTGGCGCGGTGGATGTTTCCCTTACGGCAATGGCCCAGGAAGCGGGTTTGGAAGAGCGCACTTTCCTGCGGCGCTTTCGCAACGCGACGGGCTTGAAACCCACCGAGTACTGTCAGCACTTGCGGGTGGGCAAGGCGCGGCAGATGCTGGAGTTTACCAACGGCACCATCGACCATATCGCATGGACCGTGGGTTACCAGGACCCCGGTGCCTTTCGCGCCACCTTCAAGAAGATCACCGGCCTTTCGCCCAGCGACTACCGCAGCCGTTTCGGCGTGTGAATCGTGCAGAACGCCGCCGCGTTAACGCGTCGTCGTGCAGAATAAAACAGGCCAACTGCCATCGGTTTTTCGGCAACTGGTTGATTTGAATGCAATCCCGTGCGAACGCGCCTTGGCTTGATCTCTGCAACGTTCCGTCTACACACATGGCGGGATGGCCAAGGGGGACGCATGACCCCGACTCAACGCAAGAAGCTGGTGGTAGCTCACTCCACACGTGAGGGAGCGCCGCTACATGAGGTCGAAACCAACCGCGCCCTGGCGCGCTGGTTGGCGCAGATTCTCGGGCTCAAATTCGGCGGCAGCTACGACCATGATCTGCACGCGGGGCGGGCGCTGTACCTGCTGCCCACACAAACCCTGGTCGGTCAGGCCCAGGCGCGAGCGCTGAATATCAAAGGCCCGGAGGATTTGTGGGGCGGTTACGTCGACCACGACTTTATTTGCACCAAAGCCATCAGTCATGGCTTGCTCGGCCCTGACGCTAAAGCGCCGGAAGGTTGGTCGGCGTTGTTCTGCGAGCGTGTACGCAATGTCGTGCTGGACGGCTTGAGCGTCTTCGCACTGGAAGACGCGCGGCTCGCCGCCACACGCTTGCTCCACAGCGGCCCCATCCGCTTGAAACCCGTGCACGCCTGCGCGGGCCGAGGCCAGGAAGTTATCCACAGCCTGGATGAATTCGAGGCCGTGCTGGCGCGATCCGAGGCCGCAAAACTCTTCAACGAAGGGGTTGTTCTGGAGCAGGACCTGCACGATGTGGTCACTCACAGCGTTGGCCAAAGTTTTATCGGCGACCACGTGTTCAGCTACTGCGGCGAGCAATACCTGACGAAAGACGGGCAGGGCGAAGAGGTCTACGGTGGTTCCAACCTGCTGGTCGTGCCCGGCTATTACGAAGACCTGTTGCAACTCGAACTGGCCGACGACGTACGCGAAGCCATCGAACAAGCCCAGGTGTTCGACACGGCCGCCGATGAGGCCTACCCCGGCTTTTATGCCTCGCGGCGTAATTACGACATCGCGCAAGGCCTGGACAGTAATGGCCAACGCCGCAGCGGCGTGCTCGAACAATCCTGGCGCATGGGCGGGGCCAGCAGCGCGGAAGTCGCAGCGCTGCAAAGTTTTATCAACAACCCTGGCCTGCGTGCGATCCATGTGTCCTCGGTGGAAACCTATGTGGACCAACCGCTGCCGGCCAATGCCATCGAGGTGTATCGCGGCCCGGCGGAAAGCAGCGAGTTTCTTCTCAAGTACGTGACGGTTACCTCTTATGACGGCTAGAAGTGAAAGCATTGCGATCGATATCGACGACGAACAGATGAGCGGCACCTTCCTGAGCCCCAAATCCAAAGTCCCCGGCGTGTTGTTTGTGCACGGCTGGGGCGGCAGTCAGGAGCGAGACCTCGAGCGGGCCAAAGGCATCGCCGGCTTGGGCTGTGTATGCCTGACCTTCGATCTGCGCGGGCACGCCGGCACCGGTATTCCATTGTCCCGCGTCACCCGCGAAGACAACCTGCGCGACCTGCTGGCGGCCTATGACCGACTGCTGTCCCACCCGGCCATCGACACCTCGGCAGTGGCAGTGGTGGGTACCAGTTACGGCGGCTACCTCGCGGCGATTCTCACCTCATTGCGCCCGGTGCGCTGGCTGGCACTGCGCGTGCCGGCGCTGTATCGGGATGACGAATGGCTCAAGCCCAAGCGTGACTTGGACAAGATGGACCTGATGGATTACCGCAGCACGTTGGTCCACGCCGAAACCAATCGCGCCTTGCACGCGTGTTCGGCGTTTACCGGTGATGTGCTGATCGTCGAATCGGAAACCGATGACCACGTGCCCCATGCCACCATCATGAGCTACCGCGCGGCGTGCCAGCAGACCCACTCCCTGACCCACCGAATCATCGACGGCGCCGACCATTCCCTCAGCGACCCAGTGTCCCAGCAGGCTTACACCTCAATCCTGGTGGACTGGATCACCGAGATGGTGGTGGGCGAGCGGTTGAGCATCATCCAGTCCCGGTAAAGCGTTCAGGCGGGTGTCTTCTTCACCCGCAACGCCTTCGCCTTGGCCTCTACGCCCAGGTACATCACTAGCGCGATCAGCAGCGGCAAGATGAAGTAAATCGCCCGATACGCAATCAACCCGGCAAGCAAACTGCCCCGCGACGCCTCGTGCTGCAACAACGCAATAAACACCGCCTCCAGCACGCCCAGCCCGGCCGGAATGTGGGTGAGCACTCCGGCAATCGCGCTGATCAACAACACGCCCAGCACCAGCGGATAGTCCAGTTTGGCTGGCAACAGGGTAAAAATCACCGCCGCCATCAGCGACCAATTCAACGCGCCCAGCAGCAACTGCAAGCACGCCATGCGCACCGACGGCAGGTTGATTTCCATGCCGCGAATCGTCCACGCACGTTTCTTCGAAAACTGGCAGGCCACCAGATAACCCAGGCTGGCCAGTACCAACAACGCGCCAATGCCCTGTAAGGCCGTGGTGCTGACCTTCCACCCCGGCGGCATAGTCACCAAACCGCTGCTGAACACCACCCCGGCAATCGCCATGTAGCCAAACCAATTGGTGGCCAGGCTCAGGCCGAGGATCTTGGCGATATTGCCGGTGCTCACGCCCAAGCGCGAATACAGCCGATAACGCATGGCGATGCCGCCGACCCACGCGCTCAGGTTGAGGTTGAACGCGTAGCTGATGATGCCCACTGGCAGGATCTGCTTCCACACCAGGTTCTGGCGAATGTAGGTGCGGCCGATCAAGTCGAAGCTGGCATACACCAGAAAACTGCACAGCGTCAGCGCGCCTGCGATCACCAGTGTGCGCACCTTGAAGTCGCCCAGGGTCTGCACCACTTCGCTCCAATCGATACGCCGAGCGAGCAGGGTGAACAGCACGATCAGCATCAGGAAGAAGACGATGGTCAGCGGTTTCTTCCAGCGCTTGAATCGGGATTCAGCGGTCATTGGCCTGGCTCTCGATGGGTTTCAACCGTGGCTTGTGCGCCGGCAACCATCCCGTCAAGGCCGGGAAGTGGCGCATTACATGAAACACCAGGAAACCCACGGTCAACCGCCACAGCCACAGGCGCGGCTTGCGGTTCTCCGGCATGGTCTGGCAATGGTCTTTGGCGAGTGTTTCCAGGCGTTCGTAAAGTTGTTGATTGAACGCGCGGTCACGAATCAACACATTGGCTTCCAGGTTCAGCGACAGGCTCAACGGGTCCAGGTTGCTCGAACCCACGGTGCTCCATTCGTCATCCACCAACGCGACTTTGCCGTGCAGCGGGCGCTGGCAGTATTCGTGGATCACTACGCCGTCCTTGAGCAGATAGTCGTAGAGCATCCGCGCCGCCAGCTTGGCCAGTAGCACATCGGGCTGGCCTTGCATGATCAGTTGCACCTGCACGCCACGGCGCGCGGCATTGCGGATTTCCCGCAGCAAGCGGTAGCCGGGGAAGAAGTAGGCGTTGGCGATCACCGCGCGTGTTTGCGCCTTGCTCAGCGCGTGGATGTAGGCTTCTTCAATGTCATCGCGATGCTGCACGTTGTCCCGGTAAATCAGGCGCACCAGGCCATCACCCTCGTCTGTGGACCATAACGAAGGCCGCTGCTGGCGACGCCGCCAACCGCGACGCGTACGCACCTGGCGGCCACTTTGCGCCAGGGCGAAATGATGCAAGTCCGTCACCGCCGGGCCTACCACCTGCACCGCGTAGTCCTGCTTGGCTTCGGGGCCGAAATCTCCCAGGTGATCGGCGGAAAAGTTGATCCCGCCGATAAACGCCACCTCCGCATCCACCACCACAATCTTGCGGTGCAGGCGACGAAACCAGTTGGTGCGAAAGCCCAGGGTCTTGGACGCCGGGTCAAACATCTGCACCGTCACGCCGGCGTCCGCCAACTCGCCCAGAAATGACGGGCTCAGTTCGCCGCAGCCAAAGCCATCGAGGCTCACCACCACCTTGACTCCACGCTGCGCGGCCTCGATCAGGATGCCATGCAGCTCATGGCCCACCTTGTCTTCGAAAAGAATGAAGGTCTCCAACAGAATTTCCCGGCGGGCCGCGCGCAGGGCTTCGAACACCTTGGGAAAATACGCCTCGCCATTCTCCAGTAACTCAACCTGGTTGCCACGCTGCCAGCCGTAGTCTAGGTCGCGGGCCTTGGCTTCGTCCGGCGGCTGGTCGGTGGAGATATGTTCCACGGCCACGTTCATAGCTCGACCTCCACTGACAGCGGCACATGGTCGGACAGGTGCGACCAAGGCCGCGTCGTTAGCACCCTAGGGTTATGCACCTTCAGATTGCGCACATAAATCCGGTCCAGCGGCAGCAACGGCAGGCGCGCCGGGAAGGTGCGTGCGGGTTTGCCCATGGATTCAATAAACACTTCCTTCAAACCGGCCTTGCTCAGGTTGGCCTTCTGGCGCCAATCGTTGAAATCACCGGCCACCACCAGCGGCGCGTCGGCTGGGATCTCGCTGATGCGCTGCTCGATCAAGCGCAGTTGCTGCTGGCGGTGCACCTCGCGCAAGCCGAGGTGGATACAGATCGCATGGATCTCCTGGCCGGTGCCCGGCAGGCGCAGCACGCAATGCAGCAGGCCACGGTTTTCATGGCCGCTTTGGGAGATATCGAGGTTGTCGTAGCGCACGATCTGGAATTTCGACAACAGCGCGTTGCCGTGGTCACCGTGGGGGTAGACCGCGTTGCGGCCGTAGGCGAACTGCGGCCAAATACTGTCGGCGAGGAATTCGTACTGCGGCATGTTCGGCCAGTCGCTGAAGCGCTGTGGATGGCGTTCGTGGGTGCCGTGGATTTCCTGCAAAAACACCATATCCGCGCCCACGCTGCGCACCGCTTCACGCAGCTCGGGCAGGATGAAACGTCGATTCAGGGCGGTAAAACCCTTGTGGATATTGACCGTCAGCACCGTGAAGCGAGTGATGGCGACGCTGGGGGTGATGGGCACCCAGTCGGGAATCGCAGCCATGATTGCTCCTGTGAAAGAAGTGGGGGCCTGGCCCCCGTTTATGGCTGACTCTGATTTTTGGCTGAAAGTTTCCAACGTCCTACAGACGGCACAATGATGCCGCTGAAGGGGAACGATCAACGCGCAAACCCGTCAGTTCCTTACAGACCCTTCTGAAGGAGATCGGTGTTTTGCTGAATCTAAAGACCGCATTACTGCTCGGCGCACTGCTGTTTTGTGGCAGTGGCGCACTGCAAGCGGCGGCCACCGCGCCGGAACCTGAAGCGCCGGCCAAGCCGGAATTGCTGGTGGAGGGCGGGCTGCTGGGGGCAATCAGTTCCAGCATTGATGATGTACAGCAAAAGCTCGACCTCAATCAGAATCTGATCGATGAATGGCGCCTGCGCGCGGACCGAGCCGCCGACGAGGTCGGGCGGCTGGTCAACCAGACCGCTGCGCGCTCACCCTGGAGCGTGGCGGGGGATTTCCTGCTGCTGTCCGGCGTGTGGGTTGGCGCTTTTGTGGCGATGACGCTGCTGGGGCGATTTATCGTACAGCGCCTGGGCCGTCGCTCGTTCTTCGAGCGGCGCAAACGTCTGCTGGCGGTGCTCGGGTATGTGATTCCCTATACGATTCCCGCGCTTATCTGTCTGCCGCTGACGCTGTATGTCAGCCACTTTCTGCCCACCTCTGTAGGTCGTGCGCTGGCGCTGTGTTTTGCCTACGCCACCAGTAGCGGTATCTTTTCCACCTCGATGCTGTTGTGCGTCATTGTCATGTTCAATGTCGGCCACAAACGCCCGGCGGTGCAGATTATTCGCGACTACTGCCCCAAACCGCTGTTCCTGATCGGCTTCCTCGCCGCCCTCAGCGATGCGCTGACCAGCCCGCAAATCGCCCGTCAGCTGGGCGGCAATATCACCAGCAGCATTGCCGTGTTTACCGGGCTGTTTGCGGCGGTGATTTTCGGCATGCTGGTGATCCGCCTGCGTCGTCCGGTCGCCCATCTGATCCGCAATCGACCCCTGGCCCAGCGCCTCAAACACCCGGCGTTGCAACAATCGCTGCGGATATTTTCCGGCCTGTGGTATTGGCCGATCCTGTTGATGGTGCTGGTGTCGGCGATCAACCTGATCGGTGCTGGTGACGACAACCAGAAAGTCTTGCGCTGCGCGCTGTTCACCACGATCCTGCTGATCGGCACGGTGTTCCTCAGCACGGTGCTGCAACACTTGTTCAAGTCCCGCAGCCAAGTGGCGATCCAGCGCAGCAGTGCGTACAAGGAACGCTTCCTCAGCCTGTTGCACGCGATCCTGCGCATTGTCATGGCCATCGCGTTTATCGAAATTCTCGGGCGGATCTGGGGCGTGTCGCTGTTCGAGTTCGCCCAGCGCAACTCGGTGGGCCGGGCCATCAGCGATTCTCTCAGCAGCATCGGCCTGATCCTGCTGATGACGTGGCTGTTCTGGGTGGTGCTCGACACGGCGATCCAGGAAGCGCTGAAACCGCCGGTCAACAAACGCTCCAGTCGCCAACCGAGCACGCGGGTGAAAACCATCCTGCCGCTGCTGCGCAATGCGGTGAAGATCATCCTGGTGGTGATCTGCGCAATCACCACCATGGCCAACCTCGGCATCAACGTCGCACCGCTGCTGGCCGGTGCCGGCGTGGTCGGCCTGGCCATTGGTTTTGGCTCGCAGCAATTGGTGCAGGATGTAATCACCGGGCTGTTCATCATTATTGAAGACACCCTGTCCATTGGCGATTGGGTGGTACTCGACTCCGGCCACGCCGGCACCGTCGAAGGCCTGACCATCCGCACTCTGCGCCTGCGCGATGGCAAGGGTTTTGTGCACTCGGTGCCGTTCGGGCAGATCAAGGCGGTCACCAACCAGTCGCGGCAATTTGCCTATGCGTTTTTCTCGGTACAGTTCACTTACGACACGGATGTGGACAGGGCGGTCGAACTGATCCGCGAGGCAGGGCAGTCGATCCGTGACGACGTTTTCCTCAAGTACAACTTGCAAGGTCCGCTGGAGGTATTCGGCGTCGACAAGATGGACCTCAACGGCGTGGTGCTCACGGCGCAGTTCCGCACGGTGTCAGGCGGGCAGTATGCAGTAAGCCGTGCATTCAACCAGCGCCTGAAAAAGCTTGTGGATAACTGTGACCAGGTGCATTTCGCGCAGACTTATCCACAGCAGGTCATGGTGCCTGCGCGGATGGCCCTTGAGCATGAACCTACCGAGGCTGGCGCGAAGATAGTTAATCCGTGACGGTTGCGCTACAAACCCGCAAAATGCAACGATTCTGGCCAAGACCAGAAAACCTTCGTTCCAAACAGACCGGGCCTGCTCAATCTATGCGAATGCGCCTTATGTTACTGGGCGGCGGGAATGCCCTCGGGCAGGCGCTGATTCGCCTCGGTGCAGAGGAAGACATCGGTTTCCTCGCACCCAAACCGCCCCAAGACGGCTGGGATGCCGCGAGCCTCACCCAATTGCTCGACGACACCCGTCCCGATGCGTTGATCAACCTCGCCTACTATTTCGACTGGTTCCAGGCCGAAGCGGTCAGCGAAACCCGCCTGGCTGCCCAGGAATTTGCCATCGAGCGCCTGGCCGAGTTGTGCCAGCACCACAACATCACCCTGTTGCAACCGTCCAGCTACCGCGTGTTCGATGGCTCCCGCGCCACCGCCTACAGCGAAAAGGACGAGCCGGTGCCCCTGGGCCTGCGCGGCCAGGCGTTGTGGCGCATCGAGCAGAGCGTGCGCGCCACCTGCCCGCAACATGTGCTGTTGCGGTTTGGCTGGCTGTTGGATGACAGTGTCGACGGTACCTTGGGGCGCTTCCTGGCCCGGGCGGAGAAACCGGATGAATTGCTGATGGCCGACGACCGTCGCGGCAACCCCACGCCGGTGGACGATGCGGCGCGGGTGATTATCTCGGTGCTCAAGCAGCTCGATTGCGCGGCACCGCTGTGGGGCACTTATCACTACGCCGGCCAAGAGGCGACTACACCGTTGGCACTGGGCCAGGCGATTCTCACTGAAGCGCGCAACTACCATCCGCTGGCGATCGAATCCCCTACCGCCCAGGCCCACGCGGCCCGGCCGGATGCGAGCGAAGAACCGCAACACGCGGTGCTCGCCTGCAAGAAAATCCTTCACACCTTCGGCATCAAGCCACGGGCATGGCGGGCGGGGTTGCCGGCATTGCTGGATCGGTTCTACCGTCACGGCTGATCGCGCGCACAAAACCAATGTGGGAGCCGGCTTGTGTGGGAGCCGGGCTTGCCCGCGATGCAGTCGCCTCGGTCTATCCATTGCATCGAGGCGATGCTATCGCAGGCAAGCCAGCTCCCACACAAGCCGGCTCCCACATGTTTGGTTGGCTGCGTTTATTGGCGCCTAGTTAGAACTTGTAGCCGATACCCACCATGTAAACCATCGGGTCCACGTCCACATTGACCTTGGCGCGAGTGCCTTGGCCCAGGGCGTTGTTGTCCACAGTTGCCTTGGTGCTGATGTCGATGTAGCGCGCCTGGGCGTTGATCATCCACTTGTCGTTGATCATGTAGTCCGCACCGATCTGCGCGGCCCAGCCCCAGGAGTTTTCGGCCTTGAAGTTGCTGAAGCCTGCGCCTTGGGCACGGCTGCCAACGTGTTCGTCGTAAATCCAGGTGTAGTTGATACCGGCGCCGACGTACGGCTGGAAGGCCGACTTGTTGTCCAACGGGTAGTACACGATGCTCAGGGTCGGCGGCAGGTGTTTCAGGGTGCCGAGCTTGCCGTTCGCGGCGCCGAGGGCGGTGTTCTTGATCTTCACATCATGCTCGAACGGCGTGGCGGCCAGCAGTTCGATACCGACGTGGTTGGTCAGCATGTAGGCGAAGTTCAGGCCCAGTTGGGTATCGCTGCTCATGGTCGCCTTGCCGCCCAGGTTGGCGCCGGCCAATGGGCCCTGGTCAACTTTGACGTGGCCGCTGTCCGCCTTCGGGTTCACGGTGATTGCACCGGCGCGCACCAGAATGTCGCCCGCTTCGTGAGCGTGTGCAACGGGGGCGACGAGGGCGAGCGCGAAGAGGGACGCGCCAAGCAGAGACTTGTTCATGGGAGCTCCAAAGGACGTTTAAAAGTTGTACGTCCAATGGTAAAGATCGTTCCGTCCGGTCTTTTGACTCAGCTCAATGAAAGGGCGATCAGCGCTATTCGGGCAGCTCGTACATATAAATTTTCTCAGCGTCCATCTGGTAACCGGCGTCGGCCAGTTCGCTGGTGGACGGTTTGACCTGCATCGCGCCTTCGATCCAGTACGGCTGGTACAGCTCATCGAGCTTCACACCGATTTCGCTTTTGACATGCACGATCTGGTTCGAGGGTGGCGGCGGCACATGGATGCACGCGCCGAAATACGGCACCAGCAAGAACTCCGTCGTGCGGCCTTCCTCACTGACTTCCAGCGGCACGATGTAGCCCGGCAAGCGGATGTGCTGGCCGTCGAGGCTTTGCACCACTGGGGCGTTGGGCAAGTCTTGCTTGGCCGCTGGCGCTGCCTCGACCGCTAACGCATCGGCCATGTTCGACAAGTCGTGCAGCGGTTTCATGTTGGGGATTTCCGGCGGCGCGTCAGGCGGGATCATCTCCTGCCAGGACAAATCCTTGGGCTGATCTTCCGCCCAGGTGGGAACTGCCACCAGCAGCAACAACGCAAACAGCGCACGACGCATCGCAACCTTCCTCATAAACGTATGGACAGGCCATCGGCCAGGGATTGCCGATAGGCGCGCCACGCGGGCACGCTGCCCATCAACAGCGCGGCGGCCAGGATACCGGCGAGCAGCGTCCATTCATATTCGCTCGGCCAGGCCATCGGCAGGTCCAGGCCGTAATTGGCCTGCAGATACCCGCGCGAGGCGGCGATGCACACATACAGTAAACCCACCCCGGCGATTACGCCGGACAGTGCCAGGGCGAAGGCCTCGAAGATCAGCAACGTTGCGATATGCCACGGCCGCGCACCCACCGAGCGCAAAATTGCCATTTCGCGGCGGCGCTCGTTGAGGCTGGTAAGGATCGCCGTGAGCATGCCGATCAAGCCTGTGAGCACCACGAACAGCGAGATCACGAACAGCGCCTTCTCGGCAGTGCCCATCATGCTCCACAACTCTTGCAGCGCCACGCCGGGCAGGATCGCCAGCATCGGTTCTCCACGGAATTCGTTGATCTCGCGCTGCAGGGCAAACGTGGAAATCTTGTTGTTCAGGCCGAGCATGAACGCGGTGATAGCCTGCGGCGTGAGGTCCATGTTGCGCGCCTGGTCGGCACTGATGCGGCCTTTGCCTTGGGCCGGTACGCCGTTGTGCCAGTCGATATGGATCGCCTCCATGCCGCCGAGGCTGATGTGCAACGTGCGGTCTACCGGCGTGCCGGTGCGCTTGAGAATGCCGACCACGGTGAAGGGTTTGTCATCGTGTTTCACCAGGCTGACCACCGCCACGCCATGGGCCAGCACCAGTTTGTCGCCAAGTTTGTAATGCAGCGCGTCAGCCACTTCGGCACCGAGCACCACTTCAAACGGGTCGATGGCGAAGGCGCGGCCGCTGGCCAGTTCAAGGTTTTGCTTGCGGCCGTATTGGTAGTGCTCGAAGTAGGCGTCGTTGGTGCCCATCACGCGGTAGCCGCGATGGGAGTCACCGAGGGAAATCGGGATCGCCCACTTCACCTGGGGGCTGGCGGCGAAATGTTCGAAGCTGTCCCAGCGGATGTTGTTGGTGGCGTTGCCGATGCGGAACACCGAGTACAGCAGCAGGTTCACCGAGCCGGAGCGCGCACCGACGATCAAGTCGGTGCCGCTGATAGTGCTGGCGAAACTGTTGCGCGCTTCAACGCGCACACGTTCCACCGCGAGCAACAAGCAGACTGAAAGCGCGATGGCGAACGCGGTGAGGATCGCGGTAAAGCGGCGGTTAGCCAGGCTGGCCATGGCTAGACGGAACAGATACATCTCAAACCTCTGCGGGCGTGGCGGCGCGATTGAGTTCGGCCAGCGACAGGTTGCGGTCGAACAGCGAAGCCAGGCTCTGGTCATGGCTGACAAACAGCAGGCTGGCGCCGGCTTCGCGGCATTCGGCGAACAACAGCTGTAGGAAGGCTTCGCGGGCGTCGTAGTCCAGAGCCGAAGTGGGCTCGTCCGCGATCACCAGCTCCGGCTGGCCGATCAACGCACGGGCGGCGGCGACGCGTTGTTGCTGGCCGATGGACAGCGAGTCGGCGCGGCGACCCAGCAGGTTTTTGTCTTTCAACCCAAGGTGCGCAAGTAAAGCAGCGGCGGCTTGGTCGACACTGCCGTGGCGCTGTTTCGCCCGCTGTGCACGCAACTTGGAAAAGTGGCAGGGCAGCTCGACGTTCTCGCGCACCGACAGGAATGGCAGCAGGTTGAACTGCTGGAAGATGTAGCCGGTGTGGTCGACGCGGAAGCGGTCGCGGGCGCCGGCCGACAGCTCGGTCAGCTCCTGGCCGAGCAGGCGGATGCTGCCCTGGTTGGGTGTCTGCACGCCGCCGAGCAGGCCCAGCAGCGTGGTTTTGCCACTGCCGCTCGGGCCCTTGAGAAACAGGGTTTCCCCCGCTTCCAGGCGGAACGCGGGGATGTCCAGCAACTGGGGGTGACCGGGCCAGTTGAAGCCCAGGTCAGACAGTTCGATCAATGCGTGTGTCATGGGAACTCAGAACTTCAAGGTGGCTGCTGTGGCCGTGGCTTCCACACCTTGCTGGCCACTCGGACCGATCAGTTGTACCTGAACTTTCTGGGTGGCGGGGAAGGTCTTGAACACCTGGGTCAGGTCAAGGTTGCTCAGGGCCGTCGGCGTGGCGCAGGTGAACTGGTAGTGGGCGTGGATTTCACTGTGGTCGTGATGATGCTCGTGGGCAGCCGCGCCTTTGCCGTCGGTGGCGTGGTCATCATCATCGTCGTCATGATCGGCTTCCGGCTTGTCACCGAACAACGGGCTGTTGAGTTCCTGGCTGCTGACCACGCAACCGGCGGCCCTGGGCAAGTTGAACAGGGCGACAGGGTTTTCCAGCTGTTTGCGCACGGCGGCGACCTTGGCTTTGTCCGCCGGGGTGGTGGCCAGGTGTTCGAAACCCACCAGGTTCATCGCCGGGCTGTCCAGTTCCAGCTCCAGGGCCTGGCCGTCGAGCACTGCGTTGAGACGGCCGACGCCATGTTCGTGGGCGCCAAGGCTGCCGTGTTCATGGTCGTGATCATCATGAGCGTGAGCAACCGCCAGTGGCAGCAGGGCAAACGGCAAAGCAAGCAACAGACGGCGCATGGGAAGGCTCCAGAAGATGAAAGTTTTGTTATGTGATCTTATAACAATTGCCGCTGAGTTTGACCGCCCGCTTGGCGTTGCGCAAGCCGCATGGGAGCATGCTTGTCAGAAAAGTGCAGGAGTAAGGACGATGTTGCGAATTCGTGGAACGGTCGGCGACTTGCCGGTGGACTTGACCCTGGAGCTGGACGACGGCGATTGGGCACGGCTGGGCGCGCAGTTGCAGGCGACGCCTGTCCCCGCCGCAGCGACAGTGGCACCGGTCAAGCAGAATGACGACCTGTGGCAGAATGCCCAGGACCTGTTGCGCAAGGCCGGCCAGCTCAGCGGCCTGGAGTTGCTGGATCAGTTGGAAGGCTTGGCCGGCGATGCGGCGTCAGGCAAGCGCCTGCTGGTGCGCCTGCGCCACAGCTCGAACGTAAAAGTGGCCAGCGGCGCCGATACGCCGCTGTACCGCTGGGTTGGCGATTAGTACAACGCGGCAAACAACTTGCGACGGTACACGGTCACCAGCGGGTGATCATTGCCCAGCAGTTCGAACACCTGCAGCAAGGTCTTGTGCGGCAGGCCTTCGCTGTAGCTGCGGTTGCGAATGAACAGCTTGAGCAGACCTTCCAGCGCCGCGTCGTACTGCTGGCGCGCCAGTTGCTGGATCGCCAGTTGGTAGGCCGCTTCGTCATCCTGCGGGTTTTGCGCCAGGCGGCTTTTCAGCTCGGCGGCATCCGGCAGGTCGGCAGCCTGGCGCAGGAAGGTGATCTGTGCCTTGGCCCCGGCGAGGGCGGCTTTGTGGTCGTCGCTTTTCACCGCGTCCAGCACGGTCTGGGCTTCGCCCAGTTCACCGCGCTCGGCCAGGCAGCGTGCGTAGAGAATCAGCGCCGCAGCGTTGGTGTTGTCCTCGCCCAGCACTGTCACTAGCACGGCTTCTGCATCGGTGATGCGACCTTCGGCAAACAACGCCTGGGCCTGCTCCAACGGATCCGCCGCCGCCGGTGGCGGCATCTGCACATGGGGCTCCAGCATCGCGCGCACCGCCGACTCCGGCTGCGCCCCGGCAAACCCATCCACGGGCTGGCCGTCCTTGAACAACACCACCGTCGGCAGGCTTTGAATGCCAAAGCGCGCAACGATATCCTGCTCGGCCTCGCAATCGACCTTGGCCAGCAGCAACTCACCCTGATAACTCTCGGCAACTTTCGCGAGCATCGGCATCAACGCCTTGCACGGCGCGCACCACTCGGCCCAGAAATCCACCAGCACGGGTTTTTCGAAGGAGTTCTGGATCACTGCCTGGTCAAAGTTGGCGGTGGTGACATCGAAGATATACGGCGTGGGCTGACTCATGGGACGTCTCGAATAAAGCGGGAATGGGGCAACTATAAGGGCTGGCGTCGCGAATGGTACAGGCTCACCTTGCGAAACTCCCAAGGCTCCGCCAAGTCCGGCAAGGTCAGTGCATCCAGGATCTCCAGCCTTTGATAATTCGGGTGCTGAAAATCTCTTACTCGCGAATCCGCCACCAACGCTTCGCGGCCTCGCGTGAGGAACTGATCCAGCAGCGGCAGGTTCGCCCGGTCGTAGAGCACATCGGCCACCAGGATCAGGTCGAAGCGATCGGCTTCGGCAAAAAAGTCTGCCGAATAACCCAGCTCCACTCCATTGAGTTCGGCATTCGCCCGACAGGACGCCAACGCCAGCGGGTCCAGGTCACAAGCCACCGCTTCCAGCGCGCCGGCCTTGACCGCCGCAATTGCGGCCACGCCGGAGCCCGCGCCAAAATCCAGTACGCGCTTGCCCGCGACCCACTCCGGGTTCGCCGCCAGGTACCGTGCCAGCGCCAAGCCACTGGCCCAGCAAAAGCTCCAGTAGGGCGGTTCATGCAGGATGCGCCGGGTTTCGTCGGGGCTGAAGGCGCGGTCCATGTTTTCCGCATCCAGCAGCCACAACGACAACGCGGTGCCCGGCAGCGGGCAGGGCACCAGGTGCGCGTCGCCGATCAGTTCGCTCAGCGCGGCTTGCAGGCCCAGCGGTGGCGTCATGGTGCCTTGACGAGTTGCAGGGGGCCGGTGGTCTGGGTGATCGCCTGGGTGATGCGCACGGCGGGCAGGTGCAGGATCAGTTGGCCGGACTGGCTGGCGCGACCGCGCAATTCAACCCGCGCACCGGCCGGGAAGGCCTCTGGGTTAAAGCGCAGGCGGAAAGCCAGGGGCTGGCCGTTGCCGGTCAGCACGCTGCTGGCGAGCAATTGTTGTGGGCGCGAACGATCGTCGATCACCAGCAGGGCCATCTCGACTTCGGCGCCCGCCGGAATATTGGTCAGGCTGCCGCTGATTTCCCGCTGGTAGGCGGGCAGGGGGCCCATGTCTTCAATGCCGGGGACTTTTTTCTCTTGTGCCGGTGTGGGCTGAGGTGCGGCCGGCTTGGGGGCTTCGCTGCTGCAGGCGACCAGGAAACTGAACAGGGTGAGCAAAACAAGTGGTCGTAACTGCATGTACGGCTCCAGAAAGGACAAAATCCGTGGCTTTAAAAATATGAAACATAATAGTCAGCCTATATACCGTAAAGGCTATGGCTTGTCTTGCCACAGGGATGCGCTACCATGGCCCTCCCTTTATTTGTTGCCTGCCTACCATGCACTGTCCCTTCTGCGGTGCCAACGACACCAAGGTCATTGACTCGCGTCTGGTCGCCGAGGGCGATCAAGTGCGTCGCCGGCGCGAATGCCTGGCCTGCGGTGAACGTTTCACCACCTTCGAAACCGCCGAACTGGTATTGCCACGTCTGATCAAGTCCGACGGCAGCCGCCAGCCTTTCGACGAAGAAAAACTGCGCGCCGGTATGCAGCGCGCCCTGGAAAAACGCCCGGTGAGTGTCGAGCGGCTGGAGGCGGCGCTGGTGCATATCAAGCACAAGCTGCGCGCCACTGGCGAGCGCGAGGTCAAGAGCCTGGTGGTTGGAGAGCTGGTGATGGGCGAGCTGCAAAAGCTCGACGAAGTTGCCTACATCCGTTTCGCCTCGGTGTATCGACGCTTCCAGGACCTCAATGAGTTCCGCGAAGAGATCGACCGCCTGGCCCGTGAGCCTGCCAAAGAATGAACCCACCGTCTGCCGAACAAGCTGTGCTCGACGCCCATTACATGGCCCGCGCCCTGGAACTGGCGCGCAAGGGCCTGTACACCACCCATCCCAACCCACGTGTGGGTTGCGTGATTGTGCGTGATGGGCAGATTGTCGGCGAAGGCTGGCATGAGCGGACCGGCGAACCGCATGCCGAGCCCAATGCCCTGCGCGCCGCCGGTGCCAAGGCCCGAGGTGCCACGGTGTACGTGACCCTCGAACCGTGCAGCCATCACGGGCGCACGCCGCCTTGCGCTGATGCGTTGGTCACCGCGGGTGTCGCTCGCGTTGTGGCCGGGATGCAGGACCCGAACCCGGAAGTGGCGGGGCGCGGCATGCAGCGCCTGGCTCAAGCCGGTATCGAGGTGCGCAGCGGTGTGTTGGAAACTGAAGCACGCGCGCTGAATCCGGGTTTCCTCAAGCGCATGGAACACGGGCTGCCCTTCGTGCGGGTCAAGCTGGCGATGAGCCTGGATGGCCGCACCGCCATGGCCAGTGGCGAAAGCCAGTGGATCACCGGTCCGGCTGCCCGCGCCGCTGTGCAACGCCTGCGTGCCGAGGCCAGTGTGGTGCTGACTGGCGCCGACACCGTGCTGGCCGACGGCGCCCGCCTGACGGTGCGCGCCGCCGAACTCGGCCTGGATGAAGCCACCACCGCCCTGGCTATGTCGCGCCCGCCGTTGCGCGTGCTGATCGACGGGCGCCTGCGGGTGCCGCTCAATGCACCGTTTTTCAAGGCCGGCCCGGCGTTGGTCATCACCTGCGTGACCGCGGAAAACCAATTCCCTCGTGGCCCCGAATGCCTGGTAGTGCCGGGCGTCGATGGCCAGGTCGACCTGCGCTCTGCGCTGGTGGCGCTGGCGGCCCGTGGCGTCAACGAAGTGCTGGTGGAAGCCGGCCCAAGCCTGGCCGGTGCATTTGCCCAGCAAGGCCTGGTGGATGAATACGTGATTTTCATCGCCGGCAAGTTCCTCGGTTCCGCCGCGCGGCCTTTGTTGGACTGGCCGCTTGAGAAACTGGCCGATGCCCCCCAACTCAAGATCACTGAAATGCGCGCTGTGGGCGATGACTGGCGAGTCACTGCCATCCCTGTGCCAGCAGCGAGCGTATAATTTTCTGCCTGCGCCCAGCGCGGTAACGTTTTCCAGGAGAAGGCCATGTTCACCGGCATCATCGAATCCATCGGCAGCATTCGTGCAATGACCCCAAAAGGCGGCGACGTTCGCTTGTCGGTTGAAACCGGCAAGCTCGACCTGGGCGACGTCAAGCTGGGCGACAGCATCGCCATCAACGGCGTGTGCCTGACCGTCATCGAGCTGCCAGGCAACGGTTTTGCCGCCGATGTCAGCCGGGAAACCCTGGACTGCACCGCGATGAACGACCTCAAGGCCGGTAGCCCGGTCAACCTGGAAAAAGCCCTGACCCCGACCACTCGCCTCGGCGGTCACCTGGTCAGCGGCCACGTCGACGGCGTCGGCGAAGTAGTCGCGCGCAGCGAAAACGCGCGGGCCGTGGAATTTCGCATCCGCGCGCCAAAAGAGCTGGCCAAGTACATCGCCCACAAAGGCTCGATCACCGTCGACGGCACCAGCCTGACCGTGAACGCCGTGAATGGCGCCGAATTTGAACTGACCATCATTCCCCACACCCTCAGCGAAACGATCATGGCCTCGTACCAGCCGGGTCGCCGAGTGAACCTGGAAGTGGACTTGCTTGCCCGTTACCTGGAGCGCCTGTTGCTGGGCGAAAAGGCCGCAGAGCCTGCATCCGGTAACATCACTGAAAGCTTTCTGGCCGCTAACGGCTACCTGAAATCCTGACCAAGGGGGTGCCGCGTGGCGCTCAATAGCATCGAAGAACTGGTTGAAGACATCCGCCAAGGCAAGATGGTCATCCTGATGGATGACGAAGACCGCGAAAACGAAGGCGACATCATCATGGCGGCCGAGGCCTGCCTGCCTGAGCACATCAACTTCATGGCCAAGCACGCCCGCGGGCTGATCTGCATGCCCATGAGCCGTGAGCGCTGCGAGTTGCTCAAGCTGCCGTTGATGGCGCCGCGCAATGGCTCGGGTTTTGGTACCAAGTTCACCGTCTCGATTGAAGCCACCACTGGCGTCACCACTGGCATCTCCGCCGCCGACCGCGCCCGCACCGTGCAGGCCGCCGCCGCGAAAGACGCCAAGGCCGAAGACATCGTCAGCCCCGGCCACATCTTCCCGTTGATGGCCCAACCGGGCGGCACCCTGGCCCGTGCCGGCCACACCGAAGCCGCCTGCGACCTGGCGCGCATGGCCGGTTTCGAGCCAAGCGGAGTGATCTGCGAAGTGATGAACGACGACGGCACCATGGCGCGTCGTACCGAACTCGAAGCCTTTGCCGCCGAACACAACCTCAAGATCGGCACCATTGCCGACCTGATTCACTACCGCATGATCCACGAACGTACCGTTCAGCGGATTGCCGAGCAGCCACTGGACAGCGAACTGGGCCAATTCAATTTGGTGACCTACCGTGATTCAGTGGAAGGCGATGTGCACATGGCCCTGACCCTGGGCAGCATTTGCGCCGAAGAACCGACCCTGGTGCGTGTGCACAATATGGACCCGTTGCGCGACCTGCTGATGGTCAAGCAACCGGGCCGCTGGAGCCTGCGCGCCGCTATGGCTGCGGTCTCCGAGGCTGGCAGCGGTGTGGTGCTGTTGCTCGGTCACCCGCTGGATGGCGATGTCTTGCTGGCGCATATCCGCGAAACGGCTGACCACGCGCCGGTGAAAAAACCGACCACCTACAGCATCGTCGGTGCCGGTTCGCAGATCCTGCGTGACCTGGGCGTGCGCAAAATGCGCTTGATGAGTGCGCCAATGAAATTTAATGCGATATCCGGTTTCGACCTGGAAGTAGTAGAATACGTGCCCTCCGAATAAAGGCTGGCGATTTTCGCCCCTTGTTCGCGGTTCAAATATCACTAAGGGACGCGTCATACACGCGTCCCGGCTCTTTAAGAGATTTGTCGAATGACCCTGAAGACCATCGAAGGTACCTTCATCGCCCCCAAAGGCCGCTACGCCCTGGTGGTTGGCCGCTTCAACAGCTTCGTGGTTGAAAGCCTGGTAAGCGGTGCCGTGGACGCCCTGGTTCGCCACGGTGTGAGCGAGAGCGACATCACCATCATCCGTGCCCCTGGCGCCTTCGAAATTCCACTGGTTGCGCAGAAAGTTGCCCAACAGGGTGAGTACGCGGCAATCATTGCCCTGGGCGCAGTCATTCGTGGCGGTACTCCGCACTTCGAATACGTGGCCGGTGAATGCACCAAGGGCCTGGCCCAGGTGTCCATGGAGTTCGGCGTGCCAGTCGCCTTCGGCGTGCTGACCGTGGATTCCATCGAGCAAGCCATCGAGCGTTCCGGCACCAAGGCCGGTAACAAAGGCGCTGAAGCTGCCCTGTCCGCCCTGGAAATGGTCAGCCTGCTGTCGCAGTTGGAGGCCAAGTGATTTCCGACGAGAGCGACAACTTCAACCCGCGTGAGCCACGTCCAGCCGATGCTGGCAAGCCGTCGAAGAACGAGAAGCGTCGCGCTGCTCGTCAGTTGGCGACCCAGGCGCTGTACCAGCGCCACCTGGCGGGTGCTTCGTTGAACGAGATCGAAGCACAGTTTCGCGTCGACAACGACTTCACCTTCGCCGACCTGCCGTACTTCCAGGACATCCTGCACGGTGTGCATGCGCACCTGACCGAGATCGACACGGCCCTGGCACCTTGCCTGGACCTGACCATCGAAGAGCTGGACCCGGTTGAACTGTGCGTGATGCGCCTGTCCGCCTGGGAACTGCTGTATCGCGTCGACGTGCCGTACCGCGTGGTGATCAACGAAGGTATCGAACTGGCGAAAGTCTACGGTTCGACCGACGGCCACAAGTTCGTCAACGGCGTACTCGACAAGCTGGCCCCGCGCCTGCGTGAAGCCGAAGTGAAGGCGTACAAGCGCTAAACCGCGCTTGAATCCTTGATGGGCGAGTTTGAGCTGATCCGCAATTACTTCGCCGCCGCGCCCTGTGCGCAAGGCGGCGAAGGCATTGCACTTGGGATTGGTGACGACTGCGCCTTGCTGGCGCTCCCTGCCGGGGAGCAGCTGGCAATCTCCACCGATACCTTGGTGGCCGGGGTGCATTTTGCCGACCCCTGTGACCCGTTCCTGCTGGGCCAGCGCTCGTTGGCCGTGGCGGTAAGCGACCTGGCCGCCATGGGCGCCAACCCCCTCGCCTTTACCCTTGCTCTCACCACACCGACGGTCGATGCCGATTGGCTGCAACGCTATGCCCAGGGTTTGAACCTGATGGCGCAAAGCTGTGGCGTGGGCCTGGTAGGCGGCGATACCACCCGTGGGCCGTTGAGTCTTACCCTGACCGTGTTTGGTCGCGTGCCGGCCGGGCGAGCCTTGACCCGCAGCGGTGCGCAGGCGGGTGACCTGCTGTGTGTCGGCGGCGAGCTGGGCAATGCGGCCGGCGCCTTGCCGCTGGTATTGGGCCAGCGCAGCACCGACGCGGCCATCGCTGATCCACTGCTGGCCCACTACTGGTCGCCGCAACCGCAGTTGGGCCTGGGGCTGGCGCTGCGCGGCAAGGCTACGTCTGCCATGGATATTTCCGACGGCCTCCTGGCTGATTGCGGGCATATCGCCACGGCCTCGGCTGTCAGTCTGTTCATCGAGCGTCAGCGGTTGCCTTTGTCTCAGGCGCTGTTGGCGTTCGTCGGCGATGACGCGGCGCGTATAGCGGCGTTGAGCGGGGGCGATGACTATGTGCTGGTGTTCACCCTGCCACCCGCCGAGCTGGCGCCGTTGTTGGCCGACGGCTGGCCGGTCCATGTGATCGGACGGGTCGAGGCGGGGCAGGGCGTGACGCTGCTGGACGCCAACGGGCAAGACATCACGCCAGCCATTCGTGGTTATCAACATTTTCGCGGGACGCCCTGAATCGGCGACCTGCGCTACCCTCTATAGCGTAATCACGGATGCAACGCCCTGTAGGAGGTCGCCACCATGGATGTGCGCCGTTGGCTGCTGATAGTGCTGTGTGCCTTTACGGCTGGGGTCCAGGCGCAGGGCGTGCCCGGCAAGGTCATGCTGGCCAGTGAAGAGTGGAACGACTACACCAACAAAGACGGCAGCGGCCTGGCCTGGGACGTGCTGCGCCAGGTGTTCGAACCTGCCGGAATCACGCTGCAGACGCGCTCGGTGCCCTACACCCGCTCGGTCGGCCTGGCCCAGCGCGGCGAAGTGGATGGCTGGGTCGGGTCCTATCGCGATGAAGCCACGGGTGTGTTGTACCCCCACTGGAATTTCGATTCCGATCACATTTACGCCCTCGGCCTGGCCAGCACGCCGGCGCCGACGGTAGCCACGCTGGGCAATTACCGCCTGGCCTGGGTGCGTGGCTACAAGTACGAGGAGTACTTGCCCAATGTGCACCGCTTCAACCAGATCGAGCGCCGCGATGGTATTTTGCCGATGCTGGAACACGCGCGGGCCGACTTCTACATCGATGCGCTGACCGAGGCCAAGTACGTGCTCAATCAGGCAGATGATCCGTCGAAGTTCGCACTGACTCACATCGCCGAACTCCCGCTATACATCGGGTTTGCCGATAACGAACGGGGTCGCGCCTTGATGGGCGTCTTCGACCAGCGCATGGCGGCCCTGGTGAAAAGCGGCGAGTTAAAGGCGATTTTCGAGCACTGGAAACAGCCGTATCCCTTCTGACCTGCATAGAACCAAGGCGAAGGCCAATCGAACCTATTGATCTTTATCAGCGATAATTCAGCTTAAGCGTCTGTAGGAACCTGCTGTTACAATGGCCGCCATCGTAAAAACTGAAATCAGGAGCACACGGTGCCCGTCGTTTTCGTCGCCGCTTCCAAGCTGCCTACCCCTTTTGCCACGTTCACCATGAACGGCTTTCTCGAAGAAGCCACCGGGCGCGAGCACGTTGTGCTGAGCCTGGGCGACATCGCTGATGGCGCGCCGGTGCTGGGGCGTGTGCATTCCGAATGCCTGACCGGCGACGCGCTGTTCAGCCAGCGCTGCGACTGCGGTTCGCAACTGGAAGCTGCCATGCGGGCCATCGCCCGTGAAGGCCGTGGCGTGCTGCTGTACCTGCGTCAGGAAGGCCGTGGCATTGGCCTGATGAACAAGATCCGCGCCTACGAGCTGCAAGATGGCGGCGCCGATACTGTTGAAGCCAACGAGCGCCTGGGCTTTGCTGCCGACCAGCGTGACTACGCGATCTGCCTGCCGATGCTGGAGCACCTGGGCGTCAAATCCCTGCGCCTGATGACCAACAATCCGCGCAAGGTCAAAGCCTTGACCGAGATGGGCATCACCGTGGCCGAGCGCGTGCCGCTGCACACCGGGCACAACCCGCACAACAAACTCTACCTGGCCACCAAGGCCAGCAAGCTCGACCACATGATGGGCAACGAGCACCAGGGCGAGGTCGACCGCGCGTGACCCGAGGCCAGGTGAAACGGCGACTGTCCTTCAATTGGTGGCAGTACCTGGCCCTGGCGCTGCTCCCCCTGTTTGTGATCAACCTGGTGTTCGGCCAAGCCGAATCCTTGCTCCCGGTGCTGGCCATGCCGTTCTTCATTGCCGGCGTGGCCTCGATGTTTCTCAGTCTGCGTTACTTCCACGGCTATAAACACGCGTTGATCGCCACCTCCAAAGCCCTCGATACCCCGGAAGAACCGGCTGCCTGGATTACCTTGGCGGCCCGTCGGCGTACGGCGTTGCTGGTGGCAGCCGTCCCCGCCTGGATCGGCGCGCTGGCGGTGTTCGTCGGCCTGGAAGCGGTGCCGCTGTGCCTGCTGGCACTGTCGACGCTGGTGCTGTTCTACCTCTACCGCATCCCCCGTCAACTGGGATGAGACGCCACTGGCTGGCGGCTTTGCTGCTGGCGGGCTCTGCCCAGGTTTTGGCGGCCGAGCGGGTGGTCAGCCTGGCACCGTCCCTGACTGAAATCGTCGCTGAATTGGGGGCTGCCGACGTGCTGGTGGGCGTACTCGATGGCGGCGATCGTCCGGCTGCGCTGACGCAAGTGCCGTCAGTGGGGCGTTACGGCCAATTGGACATGGAACGCCTGCTCAGCCTCAAGCCGGATCTGATCCTGCTGTGGCCCGGCAGCGTCGGCCCGGCCCAGCGTGCGCAGTTGCAGCGGCTGAACATCCCGGTTTATGTCGCTGAGCCCCATAGCCTTGAACAACTCACCACCCAGGTCCAGGCCATCGCCGAGCAATTGGGCCGTGCTGAAGCCGGCCGGCAATTGGCCGCGCAATTACGCCAACGCTTGGTCGAGCTGCGTCAGCGCTATCAGCGTACCGAGCCATTGCGAGTGTTTTACCAAGTGTGGAACCAGCCGTTGTATACCGTGGGCGGCGGGCAGATCATCAGCGATGCGTTGAATGTGTGCGGCGCGCGCAATGTGTTCGATGATCTCAAGCTACCGGCGCCGCAGGTGAGTATCGAGTCGGTGTTGCAGCGTGATCCCGAGATGATACTGGTGGGCGACCAGGCGCAGCAGGATGCGTGGAAGGTCTGGCCGACGATGACCGAGCGGGTGCGCGTGGTGCCGGACAAAGGCCTGGAGCGGCCCAGCGGGCAGATGTTGGAGGCGGTGGGGCGGTTGTGTCAGGTGATTGCGCCGTACCGCTGACATAGCTATCGCCGGCAAGCCAGCTCCTACAGGGGGAATGCATTCCAAATGTAGGCGCTGGCTTGCCAGCGATGAGGCCGGGTCTGCCCACTCAGAGTTCAGGCGTCCAAGTGACCCCAAACATCCACACCCGTCCTTCTTCACGGTAATGCTGGTTGTTTTCGAAGTCCGGGTCCTGATAGCTGTACATCGCCCGTGCATACTCCTTGCCCAGCACGTTATCGACCTTCACTGACAGCAGCACCTCGCGGTTCAGCGCCCAACTGCTGCGTAGCCCCAACAAGGCATACCCGCCGAGGCGATTGCGGTTCTCTTCATCGTCATAGCTGCTGCTGATGGCTTGCCAACTGGCGCCCAGCCCAAGCTTGTCAAACTGCCGATCCAAGTCCAGGTTCAGAGTGCGCCGCGCCCGGCGGGCCAGGGTATGGCCGCTGTCACGGTCACGAGGGTCGATGATCGAGACGCCTAGATTGCCTTGCCAGCCGAACAGTTGTTGCTTGAGCGCGGCTTCAAAGCCATTGATGCGTGCGGACGCCACGTTGTGTGGGATGTAGAAGTCCACCGGCTGCGCGACGATGGCGTCCTTCAGGTCGGTGCGATACAGCGAGGTTTCCAAGCGCAGGGTGTCACTCAGTTGACTACGCCATTGCAGCTCATAGGTTTTTGAATGCTCGGGCTTGAGGTCGGGGTTGCTACTGCCGGGGTAGTACAAGTCGTTGAAGCTGGGCGCGCGGAAGCCTTCGCTGTAAGACAGCAGCACTTCATTGTCTGGGTTCAGCGGTACGGTCAGGGTGCCACTCCAGGTGTTCTGGCTGCCGAACTGCTGGTTGGTGTCGTGGCGCAGGCCCAACTCGGTGGAAAACCGTTCGGCCGCGAAGCGATGCTGGATAAACGCCGCGCGGTTCCAGCGGCTGTCCGCGTCAAAGTCGGTGGTGGCATGCACTCGATCTTCGTACCAGTCGCCACCGAGGATCAGGCTGTTGCGCTCATCCAGAGTCAAATCGTTCTGCCAGTTCACCGCGTCGCGATAGGTGTTGAAGGCGCTGCCCTCAGCACTGAGGTGGTCGCGCTTGGTGTCGCGGTTCTCGCTGTGGCCCAGCTCCAGTCGGGTCTGCCAGCGCTCGTTGAGTTTGGCGTCGACATAACTGCTGGCGCTGCTCACCGTGTAGTCGGTGTAGGGCTTCTGGCCGACGGTTTCGAAAAAGCTGACGTAGCGCCCGAACGGGTTGTCATATTCCGACTTGCCCCGACCATCCAGCAGGTTGAAGCCGACTTCGAGGTCATCGTTCAGCGAATGGCTGAGGTTCAGGCTCAAGGACTTGTTGCGATAGGCGTCATGATCACCATCGCTGGCAAACGATTCATGAGTCCAATTGATGCCTCGGGTTTCATCCAGGCTGGCCCCGAGGTTGAAGCGCGTGCGCTCATTGCCGCCCGACAGGCCGAGGCTGCGTTCCCACGTCTGGTTGCTGCCAAAACCCACATGCAGGCGCGGATGAAGGCCGGCTTGGGCATTGCGTCGGGTGAAAATCTGGATAACCCCGCCGATGGCATCGCTGCCGTAGATCACCGAGCGCGAGCCGCGCAACACTTCCACACGCTCAATCTGGTCAACGCTCAGAAACTGCAGGCCACTATCGCCCGAGGTGGCGTTGGCAATGCGCTGGCCGTCCACCAGCACCAGGCTCTGGGCCGACTTGGTGCCGCGAATGAACACCCCCGGCAAACTGCCGCGCCCACCGGTTTGCGCGATTTGCACGCCGGGTACGCGGCTCAGCAGGTCGGTGACGCTGGTGGGTTGCAGGCGGTCGATATCGTCGCGGGTGAAGACGGTGTTGGCGGCGCTGCTGTCGTTGCGGGCCTGGACCTGGCGGTTGGCGCTGATAACGACGTCGGGGAGTTTCAAGGCGACGTCGCGGGTGTCGGCGAGCAGGTCGGTGGCAGGCAGAAGAAGAAAGGGCAGGGCAAAGTGCAGACGATTCATGGGCTGTCCATAGCGTTGTAGGTGCCGGCTTGCCGGCGATGGCGGTCTGTCTGACACACTGATGTTGAATGTGCGGCCGCTATCGCTGGCAAGCCAGCTCCTACAAGTGTTCGGGGTGTTACAGGCCGAGTAGCGCCATGCGCTCGCGCACTGACGCTTCGATGCCGACCTCATCCAACCCGCATTCCGCCAGCATCTGCGCCGGCTTGGCGTGTTCGACGTACACATCCGGCAAGCCCAGGTGCAGCACCGACTTGAGGATATTCTCCCGCGCCAGGAACTCGCTGACGGCCGCACCGGCACCGCCCATGATGGCGTTTTCTTCGACGGTCACCAGCAGCTCATGGCTGCCGGCAATCTCACGCACCAGGTCTTCATCCAGCGGTTTGACGAAGCGCATGTCGACCACGGTAGCGTCGATTCTCTCGGCTACTTTCAGCGCTTCCGCCAGTTGCACGCCGAACACCAGGAACGCAGTCTTGCTGCCTTGGCGACGCACGATGCCCTTGCCGATCTCGATAGGCTCAAGGTCTTTCTCGATCACTGCATTCGGGCCATTACCGCGCGGGTAACGCACAGCCGCCGGGCCGTTGTACAGGTGGCCGGTGCTGAGCATCTTGCGCAGTTCGTTCTCGTCGCTCGGTGTCATCACCAGCATGCCGGGGATGCAGCGCAGGTAAGACAAGTCGAAGCTGCCGGCGTGGGTCGGGCCGTCTTCGCCCACCAAACCAGCGCGGTCGATGGCGAACAGTACGTCGAGGTTCTGCACCGCCACGTCATGTACCAACTGATCGTAACCGCGCTGCAGGAAGGTGGAGTAGATCGCCACCACCGGCTTGGCGCCTTCACAGGCCATGCCGGCGGCGAAGGTCACCGCGTGCTGTTCGGCAATCGCCACATCGAAGTAGCGCAGCGGGAAACGCTCGCTGAAGGCCACCAGGTCGGAGCCTTCCTTCATCGCCGGGGTAATGCCTACCAGGCGCGGGTCGGCGGCGGCCATGTCGCACAGCCATTCGCCGAACACACCGGAATACTTCGGGCCGCTGGCCTTTTTCGGCGCAGCGGCGGGAGCGTCCAGCGGTTCCAGCTTGGTGATGGCGTGGTAGCCGATCGGGTCGACTTCCGCCGGGGCGAAGCCTTTGCCTTTCTTGGTGACGATATGCAGGAACTGTGGGCCCTTGAGGTCACGCATGTTGCGCAGCGTGGCGATCAGGGTGGGCAGGTCGTGGCCGTCGATCGGGCCGATGTAGTTCCAGCCCAGCTCTTCGAACAGGGTGCCGGGTACCAGCATGCCCTTGGCATATTCTTCGGTACGGCGGGCAATTTCCCACGCGCCAGGCAGACGCGAGAGCACCTTCTTGCTGCCTTCGCGCATGCTGGCGTAGGTGCGGCTGGAGAGGATCTTGGCCAGGTAATTGGACAGGCCACCGACATTGCGCGAGATCGACATGTCGTTGTCGTTGAGGATCACCAGCATGTTGGCGTCCACTTCCGGCGCATGGTTCAGTGCTTCGAACGCCATGCCGGCGGTCAGCGCGCCATCACCAATCACCGCAATCGCCTTGCGATCGCTGCCTTGCAGGCGGGCGGCAATCGCCATGCCCAGCGCGGCACTGATGGAGGTGCTGGAGTGGCCGACGCCAAAGGTGTCGTACTCGCTCTCGGCGCGGCGCGGGAAGGCGGCAATGCCGTCCTTCTGGCGCAGGGTGCCCATCTGCTCGCGGCGCCCCGTGAGGATTTTATGCGGATACGCCTGATGGCCCACGTCCCACACCAGCCGGTCATCCGGGGTATCGAATACGTAATGCAGGGCGATGGTCAGCTCGATGACGCCCAGGCCGGCACCGAAATGCCCACCGGTCTGGCCGACCGTGTAGAGCAATTCCAGGCGCAACTCATCGGCCAGGGTTTCCAGCTCGGCTTCACCCAGTCGACGCAGGCCGACCGGCGTGACAGCACGGTCAAGCAGGGGCGTGGACGGGCGCTTGCGGGGAATCTCTTGAAACGTCGTGGGCATCAGGCGAATCGTTATAGGTATAGAAGAGGCGGCAGTTTACCTCAAGCATCGCAAACTGCCCACGCAGAGCACCGAACTTGGCCGATATGCGGCCGCAAAGGCCGCCGTTATCAATGCCGGCGTTCGACGATATACCGCGCCAAGTCACGCAGTGGCTCGGCCGCCGCGTCGAAAGGTCGCAGGGCGTCCAGGGCCTGGTCACGCAGTTCAAGGGCATAAGCCTTGGCGGCTTCCAGCCCAAGCAGTGCCGGATACGTCGGTTTGTCCCGTGCGATATCGGCGCCTTGGCGTTTGCCCAGGGTGGCCGTGTCACTTTCTACGTCGAGAATATCGTCCTGCACCTGGAACGCCAGGCCGATGGCCAGCGCGTAGGTCTTCAACGCCGTCAATTGAGCGCCTTCGGCACGCCCACTGGCCAGCGCGCCCAGGTGCACGGCGGCTTCGATCAAAGCACCGGTCTTGTGGCGGTGCATGTACTCCAGGGCTTGTTGATCGAGCTTCTGGCCGACCGAACCCAAGTCGATGGCCTGGCCACCCACCATGCCGGCCGGACCCGCGGCCACGGCCAGCGCCGTGACCATGCGCAAACGGATCTCGGCGTTGACGCTGCTCAGCGTCGGGTCCAGCAGTGCGCTGAACGCCAGGCTTTGCAGGCCGTCACCGGCGAGGATCGCACAGGCTTCATCAAAGGCTTTATGGGTGGTTGGCTGGCCGCGACGCAAATCGTCGTCGTCCATCGCCGGCAAATCGTCATGCACCAGGGAATAGGCGTGGATCAACTCCACCGCACAGGCCGCGCCATTGGCCTGCTCGGCGTCTGCGCCCAAGGCTTCGCACGCCGCATACGCCAGCAACGGACGCACGCGCTTGCCACCATTCATCACGCTGTAGCGCATGGCTTCGTAAAGACGCTTGAGTTCGGGGCTTGGCGCAACAAACAAGGGTTCCAACGCCGCATTGACCCGGGCTTGGCTACTGGCCTGATACGCGTCGATCATTCGGGCTGTTCCGCATCGAAAGGTTCTTCGGCCAACTCCCCGTCACGTTCCAGCAGCACTTGTACCTTCTGCTCCGCCTGCGCCAAGGCGCTCTGGCAGTCGCGGGTCAGGCCGATGCCTTGCTCAAACGCCGTCAACGAGTCTTCCAGCGACAACTCGCCGTTCTCCAGACGCTCGACCAGGGTTTGCAGGTCGGCGAGGGATTGTTCGAAATCGAGTGCAACTTTTTTGCGGGCCATGGCGGCTATTCCGGTAGACGGTAAACCGGCGCGACACTAGCAGACATGGGGATTCTGGGCAAATAAGCGGGGGAGGGTGTTCAGGCGGTGAGCCGAATAAGCGCCCTATTCGGCTCATCAAATGAGCCGAATACCCATGTTATTCGGCTCACCGCCGGTCAGGATCTTTGCGCCATTGACGAGCACTGTTCTTGTGATGTTTTCAACTGTGCTTCAAATGTCTGCAATCCCACGTGCATTTCCTGTAGCGCGGCAATTTTCAGGGCCAGTTCCTGCTTCTTGTCTGCGATTGCCTGGTCCGCCCGCTCCCAGGGCAATACATTGCCTACGTGGCCTGAAAGAATCTCCTGCAACTCCTTGAGCTTGAACCCCAATTGCTGCGCGCACTTGATAAACATCAACAGCTCAACGTTTTGCGCCGAATAGACCCGGTATTGGCCCTGACGCTGTGGCGCAGGCAGCAGCCCAATTGCCTCATAGTGACGAATCGCCTTGATGGTCGTGCCCGACAACTGCGCGGCTTTGCCGATGTACATGAAAACTCCTTTTTTCCGTTAAAGCGCCGGCCTGTTTCAGCCATGTATCCCGCTGCGCCGCAGTGGAGCCCAGTACCGGCCCGAACAGCAGCGTCTTTGCAGTCTTGACACCACAAAGCCCCAGCGTGGTCTTGCGCATCTGGTGAATGCCCGGCATGCGATAGAACCAACGGTAATACCATGGCGGCGTGTCCAGGGTCACCAGTAAATGTGCCGTTCGGCCGTGGAGCAGTTTGTCAGGAAAAGCCTTGCCCGCTCGGTATTTAAAGGCAAAACCGGGTAGGAAGATTCGGTCGATAAAACCCTTCATCAACGCCGGGATGCCGCCCCACCAGATCGGGAAAACAAATGTCAGCTGAGTGGCCCAGAGGATGTCGGATTGCGCGCTGAGCAGGTCGGGCTCCAGCGGCTGAATCTGGGTGTAACCATGATGAAGGACGGGGTCGAAAGCCAAGTCGCCCAAGCGTACGACACGTACTTCATGGCCGGCGGTTTTTGCCGCCTGTATGTAGGTATCGGCCAGGGCTGAACAAAAGCTGGAGGCGGAAGGATGGCCGAGGATCACCAGGGTACGCGGGGTCATGGGGAGGTCCTGAACAGGGCGTTCCAGGGTAAAGGCTGCTGTATAGGGGAGAGTCAAGTCAGTAGTCCGCAATGGCCAGCAGGACGTTTCTGTAGTTATTGAAGGGTCCTTCTTGGAACGACCTTCGCCCCTTGTGACAGTCAATGCGCCTGACTAGCCTGCCTCAAAACTCCAGAGTGACATGGCATGAGCGAACCCTGTATCGGCTTGACCACACCACCAGCGGGCTACAGTGACTGGCTGACCGACCTGAAAGGCCGTATTCATGCGGCGCAACAGCGCGCAACACTGGCAGTGAATCGGGAATTGGTGTTGCTCTATTGGCAGATCGGCCACGACATTTTGACCCGCCAGGCGGAGCAGGGCTGGGGCAGCAAAGTCATAGATAGACTTGCCCAGGATTTGCGTGCAGCCTTTCCCCGAATGAAGGGTTTTTCGCCGCGTAATCTCAAGTACATGCGTGCTTTTGCCGAGGCGTGGCCAGATGCTGAATTTGTGCAAGAGGTGCTTGCACAATTGCCCTGGTATCACCATTTGGCATTACTGGACAAACTCCCCGGCCCCGAAACCCGCCGCTGGTACATAGCCCAGGCGATAGAGAACAATTGGTCGCGTAACTCGCTGGTGATACACATCGAAAACCGCTTGTTGGAGCGCAGTGGCAAGGCGGTCAGCAACTTCGAGACCCACCTGCCCAAACCGCAATCCGACCTGGCGCGTGAGTCGCTGAAAGACCCTTACCGTTTTGACTTCCTCAGACTGGCCCTGGACGCGCAGGAGCGCGACATAGAAAACGCCTTGATCAAGCACGTCACCGACTTTTTGTTGGAGCTGGGCGCCGGTTTCGCCTTTGTCGGCCAGCAAGTACTGCTGGATGTCGGAGGCGATGAGTTCTTTGTCGATCTGCTGTTCTATCACGTGAAGCTACGCTGCTACGTGGTCATCGAACTGAAAGCCGGCAAGTTCAAACCCGAGCACCTGGGGAAGCTGAGCTTTTATCTGGCTGCCGTCGATGCCCAGCTTAAACATCCACAAGATGGGCCCACCATCGGCTTACTGTTGTGCAAGAGCAAGAACGAAGTCGTCGCCGAATATGCGTTGCGCGATAACAATCGACCGATTGGTGTAGCGGAATATCAACTGGTTGAGTCGTTGCCCGCAGAGCTGCGAACCAGCCTGCCAAGCATCGAGCAGATCGAGCGGGAGCTGGCGGGTTAAAACCGACTGATAGCCTCAAAACCCCGGCGGAATATACCCCGGCACAAATGGCACATTCAGGCACTTGCCATGCAGGATCCGACCATCCTCAATCCTGAACAGCACGATCTTCTTCGTCTTATCCACCGTGGCTTCCAGCTTGCAATCCGAACTGTGCCCGACCTGCTGGTAATACTCCGTGTACACCATCCCGTTCCCGGTGTGATTCATTGAAGTCCCGGCGGCTTCAGTGGTCGTCCATGAAGAGGACTTGTGCCAGGTCATCACCACCTGCGTGTCGCCATTGGGCGCATTCTGCTTCTTCATCGAGTCGGGCTTACCGAATAAATCCAACGCCTCTTGCACGTCACGGCCTTCCCAGCGCGATTGTGCAATCAGGTGGCACCCGTTGATAAACAGCACCGCGGGCAACAAAAGGCCAGCCAGCAACAGCCGTGTCCATGTAGGCATCGTGAATCCTTCTTGTAGGTGAGTGTTGCTCAGCGCTTGTTGCCCAACATGTCGTCGAGGTCGTCGATCATCTGGCTCTTCTCCTGAGTCGGCCCCAACTGCTCGAACATGGCCTTGGTGGTCTGGATCATCTGCAGGTGGGTCATCTTGCCCATGGCGATGGTGTCCTTGCTCTTGCCCGGTTCGCAGACATACGCGAGCGTGCGGTCGAGCCAGAACTCCTTTGGCGTCTGCCACGTGTTGGAGACTTTCAAGTGCGTAAGGGTGTAGGAAAACGGTGCAACCGACTGGCCATTGAGAAAGCGCACCTTGCGCGTGGAGCACTGCACTTCGATGTTGTACACATCGATCATCGGCTTGCCCGGTTCTTCATACACCACCGTGACGGCCACCAGTTTCGCGCCCTTGTTGTGGTTCGAGGGCACCACGGAGGTACGGTCGGCCACATACATCACGTTTTTATGGGCGCGGCCGCTGCCGTAGATGATCGACCAGTCGCCGATCGGTGTTTCTTCATCGGCCAATACCGACGTTGTGCTGATCAGCAAGACGGGCAGCAGTGCCAGGCAGCGCCCGACTTTGGTTAAGGTATTCAATAGCGTCCTTCCTTGAGGCTCGAAATAAGCGAAGGACTTTAGTGGTGAGGCGGTGCCGTCACAATTAGGGCAAGTGTGCTAATGGCGCATTGCTAGTTAACCAAAAAAGCCTGCGTTTTAAGGCAGGCTTAGTGTGTGCAGCCGTTGAGTTAGTCCTTACGCGCCGTCAACGCCGAGTAACCATTCATCAAGTTGCGATAGTTGGGAATGCGCTGGGACAACAGGTTCCCCAGGCCTTCGATATCGTTGCGCCAGTCGCGGTGCAACTCACACGCCACCGAGAACCAGTTCATCAACTGCGCACCCGCTTGCGTCATCCGGCTCCACGCCGCCTGCTGCACCGTGGTATTGAACGTGCCCGATGCATCGGTCACCACAAACACCTCAAACCCTTCCGCCAGCGCCGACAAGGTCGGGAACGCCACGCACACATCCGTCACCACACCCGCGATGATGATCTGCTTACGACCAGTGGCCTTGATCGCCTTGACGAAATCTTCGTTGTCCCACGCATTGATCTGGCCTGGGCGGGCAATGTAGGGCGCGTCCGGGAACATCTCTTTCAGCTCTGGCACCAGCGGGCCATTCGGGCCTTGCTCGAAGCTGGTGGTGAGGATAGTCGGCAGGTTGAAGAACTTGGCCAGGTCGGCCAGTGCCAGCACGTTGTTCTTGAACTCGTTGGGCGAGAAGTCCTGCACCAGTGAAATCAGGCCGGTCTGGTGGTCGACCAGCAGAACAATGGCGTCGTCTTTGTTGAGGCGGTTGTAGGTTGCAGTGCTCATGGTTGAATCCTTTTTTGTTTAGGTTGGTTGGGCGTTGCGTTCAACATGGGCACAGATTAATGGGTGGGGCCTGGGGGATAAATCTGGTGAAACCGGTAATACCGTCAACTCATAGGTGACAATGGTTGGAGGGCCAGCAGTATCAGTCCCTTTCATTTGAAGGACGTTTCCGAGAGAATCCCAAGCGCATTGCGCCAGCGGGAGTGCGTGACTAGGCTGCGGGTCGTCACTGGTTTATTCAGTGATCGGGTTTAGTCGCCCGGACTTCGCTAGGCGCACGCGCCATCCCAAAGACAGGTGTCTTCTCACCTGCACTTTATGGTGGCTGTGCGCAGGGCACCTCCGGGTGCGCCGGTGCCTAGCGGCCGGTCGACTAACCTGCGTACAGCCGCCACCTCTACTCGTTTAGTCGCGAAAAGACGGTGGTATTCACTTACCGCTAGAGGTTTTGCTATGGATAACGTTTGTTCGGATTCACGCTCTTCGCGTGCAGCCAACCCATTTGTAGTCAATGAAGAACTGAGCTTTGAGGATGCCTGGGTGCGTGTGGCGGAGTTGCTGCAGTGTGCGGTGGCTACGTCGCAGGTGCTTGGGGAAACGCTGGGTGCGCCGCAGAGGGCGGTGATGCATTTGGTGGAGATGGCGAAGATGGTGGCCGATCGGGCGGTGGAGTGTTTGCAGCTGAAGTGATGTGAGATTAGGCATTTGGTCAGCAATTTGCTGATCAAATGCCGTCCCGGCCAGGATGTTTACGTATTGCGCTTATGTCGTCATTTGCCGCTTTTTGCGACACGTCTTTCTTTCATGTTGCTATTGGCGACATATCAATCATCCCATCCAAATTGTGCAGCAGCCTGTTGCCCAATTGCGCTACTCGCCAGAGTGGCGTGCGACGGTGGTAAAGTCGCGAGACTCCACCTCACCAAGGATGCGCCACTTGCCTATAAAAACGGATGTTTGGACCGTCGGTGTTGCGCCGACCAAGCTCCCTCTGAGTCGATTGGTCAGCGAGCAGTTGCTTGAAAATATGATCCTCAACTCACCAGGCATTCTCTCGGACGAGTGGATGCTGATAGGCAAGCAAGAAAAAACCAGTTCAGGTGGACGCATTGATCTGCTGGCGATTGCTCCCGACGGCAACTTAGTGCTGGTTGAGCTCAAACGCGACCGCACTCCTCGGGACGTTGTTGCCCAGACACTCGATTACGCTGCGTGGGTTCAGGGGTTACAGCCGAATGAGATCGGCGCGATTTACGAGCGATTCAGACCAGGAAATACTCTCTATGCTGACTTTTTAAGTCGTTTTGGACGTGCCTTGGACGATGACGAGCTAAATCAAAGCCATCAGTTGGTCATTGTCGCGACGGAGTTAGACGCAAGCAGTGAGCGGATTGTTGAATACCTCAGCAAGCGAGATATTCCGATCAACGTGCTGTGCTTTCAGATTTTCCAACTGGGTGAGCAGCAACTGTTGAGTCGGTCTTGGCTACTCGATCCCGTTCAGACACAAGTGAATGCGGTATCGGCGAGCGAGGGGCATAACGAGCCTTGGAACGGTGAGTTCTATTGCTCGTTCGGAGATTCGACATCTCGCTCATGGGAGGACGCCAGGGAGTTTGGCTTTATCTCAGGTGGCGGCGGCGCTTGGTATAGCAGAACGTTGCAGCTGCTTTCGCCGGGTGATCGTGTATGGGTGAATATTCCGCAGCAGGGTTATGTTGGCGTTGGAAGGGTGCGTGGAAAGTCGACCCCGGCGAACGAATTCACCGTGAGTGTGAACGGTGAGGAGTGCCCGGTGCTTGAGGTTGCCAAGCGCGCCAATTATCACGCTGAGTTTGTGGACGATCCAGAGCGGTGTGATTACTTCGTGTCGGTTGAATGGTTAGAGACCGTACCAGTGAGCCAGGCTGTGCGGGAGACTGGGATGTTTGGTAATCAGAATAGGCCTAGGACACAAAAGTGGCGGTGGACGATTGAGCGGTTGAAGGAGAGGTTTGCTGATTTTGATGAGGTAGTTGCGAGTATGTTGTAGCGATGAGTGCTGTGCTGGAAATATGGTAGAGCGCACATTAAAAAGCCGGCTTGTGGCCGGCTTCTCGGGGACTGCTTCAGCTTGTTTTTGACAAGCCTCACCAGCCTTCAAATCGCTCAGCCCACGTTGCGTCGGGCTGAATAGTAGGGGCATCAGCGGGAACTCCTCCGCATCGCCGAGCAGGGTGAATAGCCTAAAGCCACCCCCTGCCAAATGTGCGGCGCATGATACCCACATTCACCTCAGTTGCCCACCTCCGGATCCGATTTAGAGCCTTCCCAGCCCAATAAATGCTCATCCAGCGGCACGGGCGGGCGGCGGTTGTTCAACGTGGACCACCAGAACACCCACCCCACAATCTGGAAATTCTGCTCAAACCGTTGCTCGTACGTCAGGTACTCGTCCGGATGTTCACCGGCATTGTGGCTACGCATCCGCAACCCGCCGCCGGGTCGGTTGTAGAGGTACTTAATGCGCAGCATGCCGTCGTGTTCTACGGCGTAGATTTCGCCGTCGATGATTTGGGTGCGGCCTCGGTCGATAGCGAGGGTGGCGCCTTGTTGAATGATGTCGATCATGCTGTTGTCGACCATGTAGGCGCCCAAAGCGCGGTCGGGGCTGACGGTGAGGGCTTGCAGGGTGTGCAGGGTGACGCGGATGCGTTCGGTGGAGGTGAATGAGGGGTGGAGGTCGATCTCCACGTCGATTTTTTCTGGAAGACAGGCGGGGCCTGTGAGGTATTTGCCGCTTCCTTCGCGGGTGGTGGGCAGTCCTTTTCGGGTCGTCGGGCCTTCCAGCAGGAAGTTGGCCGGTGGGTGTTTGGGGCCTTCGCCGGTGCGCAGCCAACGGCTGGAGATGCACAGCAGTTCTGCGATCTCGTTGAGTCGGCCCATGGGTACACCGCGCTTGAACCAGTTGTTCACGTGTTGAGGCGTGACGCCGCGGTTCTTGGCGAAGTCGGAGGCGGAAAGATGGACTTCCCGCAGTAGCGCTTTTAAACGATCACCTGATGTATTCATAAACACAAAGCTTACTGACCGGGAAAACAGATCAAATAAACCATGCGTTGAGTTGGTCATGTAGGTATTTGCTTAGTTGTAGCCTGATACGTCGGATTAAAACTCAAATTAAACATTTTCTATAAATAATTGAACTTGCTGTTTAATTATTCCCACAAAAAAAGCCCCGAATGATCGGGGCTTTTTAAATTGCCGGGGCAATGAGGAGAGGGTATCAGCCTTTGTAGGCAGCGACCGACTTCAGGATCTCGGCGCGGGCGGCATCTGCGTTGCCCCAACCGTCGATCTTCACCCATTTGCCTTTTTCGAGGTCTTTGTAGTTCTCGAAGAAGTGTTTGATCTGCTCCAGCAACAGGGGCGGCAGATCGGTGTATTCCTTCACGTCCACGTACAGCTGGGACAGCTTGTCGTGTGGCACTGCGATAACTTTGGCATCGCCGCCGCCGTCGTCGGTCATGTTCAGGATGCCGACTGGGCGCGCGCGGATTACCGAGCCTGGGGTAACCGGGTAAGGGGTTACGACCAGCACGTCGAGGGGGTCACCGTCGTCGGCCAGGGTGTTGGGGATGAAACCGTAGTTGGCCGGGTAGAACATCGGGGTGGCCATGAAACGGTCAACGAACAGGCAGTCGCTGTCTTTGTCGATTTCGTATTTGATCGGCGCATGGTTGGCCGGAATCTCGATGGCGACGTAGATGTCGTTCGGCAGGTCTTTGCCAGCCGGAATCTTGCTGTAGCTCATTGGGCGTTGCCCCCGTTAATTGGCCATTGAACATGGCCGGATTGGCCTAAAAGTGGCGGCGATTATAGGCACATTCTGACGCCGATGCCATGCGCCAGACGTCGTACGGTCATTCGCCTTGTGGCTGGTAGCGCGGGTCGCTGGCTTGCAGTTGGGTGAGGCGGGCCAGCGGATCCTGGCGATAAAAGCGGCTGAGTTGCGCGTACACCTGGGGATAATGGCTGACCAGCAAATCCGGGGCGCTGAAAAAATATTCGCTGGTGACGGCAAAGAATTCAGCCGGGTTTTCGGCGGCGTAGGGGTCGATCTCAGTCTCGGCGTCCGGGTTGGCGTCCAACTGACGGTTGAGGTCGTCGTAGGCGCTCTGCATCACGCTGGCCCATTCCTGCACGCGCATGTCGTTGTGCAGCGGCGGCAGGCCGTTGGCGTCGCCGTTGAGCATGTCGAGCTTGTGTGCCAGTTCGTGGATGACCAGGTTGTAGCCTTCCCAGTTGCCACTGGCCAGCACGCCGGGCCAGGCGAGGATCACCGGGCCCTGTTGCCAGGCTTCGCCGCTGTGTTCGCCGTCCCATTCGTGTTCGATGCCACTGCTGTCGCGATGGCGCTGCGGGCTGACGAAGTCGTCGGGGTACAGCACGATTTCGTGGAAGCCCTGGTACCAGTCGAGGTCACCCAGGTTCATCAGCGGCAATTGCGCCTGGGCGGCGAGCAGCAGGCGTTGTTCCTGGTGCAGCTCGACGCCGGGCAGGGCGGTCAGGTGCTTTTCGGCGAGGAACACCACGCAGGCTTCGCGCAGCCACTGGTCCTGCTCGGCACTGATGCCGTCGAGGAAGATCAGGTGGTGGCGCACCCGTTGCCAGGTGTCATCGGCAATCGGGTGCTTGGCCAGCAAGCGCCGGCGACGCCAGGCGCTGAGGGACCACATCGCAGGTTACTGCGGCTTGGCTTCGGATGACGTGCGACCAAAGCGGCTGCGGAACACGCCAATGATCATCGGAACCAGCGACAGCAGGATGATGAACACCACCAGCAACGACAGGTTTTTCTTGATAAAGGGCACGTTGCCGAAGAAGTAACCCAGGGTTACCAGGCCGCCGACCCACAGGATGGTGCCGAATACGCTGAAGCCGAAGAAGCGCGGGTAGGGCATTTTCGCGATGCCGGCAACGAACGGCGCGAACGTGCGCAGGATCGGCAGGAAGCGCGCCAGGGTCACGGTTTTGCCGCCGTGCTTGTCATAGAAGTCGTGGGTCTTTTGCAGGTAGTCGCGACGGAAGATTTTCGAGTTCGGGTTGCTGAACAAGCGCTCCCCGGCCGTTCGCCCGATCACATAGTTGGTGCTGTCGCCCAGGATCGCCGCCAGCATCAACAGGCCGCCGAGCAGCACCGGGTCCATGCCGCCGCCTGCGGCCACGGCGCCGGCGATGAACAGCAACGAATCACCCGGCAGGAACGGCATGACCACCAGGCCGGTTTCGCAAAAGATGACCAGGAACAGAATGGCGTAGATCCACGGACCGTAATTGGTTACCAGCAGGTCGAGGTAGACGTCGAGATGCAGGATAAGGTCGAGCGGGTTGAAATCCATGGATGGCACCTGTGTGAATGGCCCGGCTCAGCAGGCCTGTGCGGAAGCTCGGGTAATAAGGCTACAAGTGTATGCCGCAATTCTTACAACCCTGAAAGGTCCGCATTATACGGATTGAGAGGTGAAAAGCGTGTTGGTTTTGTAGCGGGGGATGTCGCAATGCAGCGGCGGTCGCTGCTCACCTGTAGGAGCTGGCTTGCCAGCGATGCAGGCGCCTCGGTGTAGCAGTGAGACCGAGGTGATGCTATCGCCGGCAAGCCGGCTCCTGCAGGTGATGGGGGTGTTCAGTCTTCGCTGATCGGCAATACGTAGTTCTTGAACTCCGTATCTTCGCGAAACCCAATCGACTCATAGGTCTTCTGCGCCACTTCATTATCGCTGCTGGTCGATACCCGCAACCGTACCGCGTGGGTCTCCTTGGCCATTTTTTTCGCCGTGCGCATCAGGTTATCCGCCACCAGTTGCCGGCGTGCGTCTTCAGCCACATAGATGTCATTGAGGATCCACACCCGCTTGAGCGACAACGACGAAAAGCTCGGGTACAGCTGGCAAAAGCCCAGCAGTTTTTTGTCGTCATCATCCGCCAGAGCCAGGTAAATCACCGATTCCTTGCGGCGCAGGCGCTTCTCCAGAAAGGCCCGTGACGAATCCGGGAAGGGCAAGGCCCCGTAGAACTCACGGTATTTGACGAACAGCGGGGTCAACAGGTCCAGGTGTTCCAGGGTCGCTTGAGTAATCCGCATGCCAGGCCTCAACTTCCAAATGGGGTATGACCACACAAGCGGCCGTGACTCGATGCTGCCTAATGGCGCTAAAAAGCGCAATCGTGCAGCGATCAGTCATCCGGTGAGCTGAGCAGGAAATTGCCTTTCATCAGGTCCGGATCATCCGATTCAATGGTCTGAACCTGCGCCTCGTCCTTGAGATTGACCCCCGACAGCTGGCGACGACACGCCTCTCGCATCAAGTACAGCAAACGGTGGGCGGCCATGCCATAGCTCAGGCCCTCCAGGCGCACATTGGAGATGCAATTGCGATAGGCGTCGGTGAGGCCGACCTTGGGGTTGTAGGTGAAATACAGCCCCAGGCTGTCCGGTGAACTGAGCCCCGGCCGTTCGCCGATCAGGATCACCACCATCTTGGCACCAAGCAATTGCCCGATTTCATCGGCCACCGCCACGCGGCCTTGTTCCACCAGGATGACCGGCGACAAGGACCAACCTTCCGCGTGGGTTTGTTCTTCCATGCGTGTCAGAAAGGGCAGGGTATGTTTATGCACGGCCAGGGCGGATAAACCATCGGCCACCACCACGGCTAAATCCACGCCGCCGGGGTTGGCTGACGCATGGTCGCGCAGCGCTTGGGCGGATTCATCACTCAAGCGCCGCCCCAGGTCCGGGCGTTGCAGGTAGCTGTGTCGGTCGGCAGCGGCACTGTGCAGCAACAGCGATTCACGCCCGCGCTCGGCCAGCTGGCTGCTGAGGCCCGCATGGTCAAAAGCTAAATGCACCGCATCCCGCGCCTGGGCGTGGGCAAACTGAAAATCCAGCTGCGCATTGGTAGGAATGCTGGTGCCGGTTCGGCCCAGGGCGATGCGCGCCGGGGTCAGGCGGCGCAGTTCCAGCCAGGGGTTGTCAGGCAGGTCGAGTTGCACGGGCGGCTCCTTCATCCCAGTTGCGCCAAAGCTTGGCGAAAGGCCGGTGGCAGGCTGTTGCCAAAGTGCACCTTGCCGTCGGCTTGCGTGAAGATACCCATTTTTGCCAGCCACTGTTCAAACTCCGGCGCCGGTTTTAAGCCCAATGTTTGCCGGGCGTAGAGCGCGTCGTGGAACGAAGTGGTCTGGTAGTTGAGCATGATGTCGTCGGAGCCGGGGATGCCCATGATGAAGTTGATCCCGGCCACGCCGAGTAGGGTCAGCAGGGTGTCCATGTCGTCCTGGTCGGCTTCGGCGTGGTTGGTGTAGCAGATGTCGCAACCCATGGGCACGCCGAGCAGCTTGCCGCAGAAGTGGTCTTCGAGGCCGGCGCGGATGATCTGCTTGCCGTTGTAGAGGTACTCCGGCCCGATAAATCCTACGACGGTATTCACCAGAAACGGTTTGAAATGTCGGGCTACCGCGTAGGCGCGGGTCTCGCAGGTTTGTTGGTCGACGCCAAAGTGCGCATTCGCCGACAAGGCGCTGCCCTGGCCGGTCTCGAAATACATCAAGTTCTGGCCCAACGTGCCGCGATTGAGGCTCAAGCCCGCTTCGTAGCCTTCCTGCAACACGCTCAGGCTGATGCCGAAACTGGCGTTGGCCGCCTCAGTGCCGGCGATCGACTGGAATACCAGATCCAGCGGCACGCCACGGTTGATGGCCTCGATGGAGGTGGTGACGTGGGTCAGTACGCAGGCCTGGGTCGGGATCTCATAGCGCTGGATGATCGCGTCGAGCATCTCCAGCATGGCGCAGATCGAGGCGATGCTGTCGGTGGCCGGGTTGATGCCGATCATGGCGTCACCGTTGCCGTACAGCAGGCCGTCCAGAATGCTCGCGGCGATGCCCGCCGGTTCGTCTGTAGGATGGTTCGGTTGTAGGCGTGTGGATAAACGCCCACGCAGGCCCATAGTGCCGCGAAATTGCGTGACCACGCGGATCTTCTGCGCCACCAGCACCAAGTCCTGCACGCGCATGATCTTGGACACGGCGGCGGCCATCTCTGGTGTCAGACCTGGCGCCAAGGCGCGTAAGGAATGTTCGTCGGCCGCATCGCTGAGCAACCAGTCGCGCAGACCGCCCACGGTCAAGTGGCTGACGGCGGCAAACGCCTGTTTATCGTGGGTGTCGATGATCAGGCGGGTGACTTCGTCGCTTTCGTAGGGGATCAGCACTTCTTGCAGGAAGTGCTTCAGCGGGATATTTGCCAGCGCCATCTGCGCCGCCACCCGTTCACCGTCGTTCTGTGCGGCGACGCCGGCCAGAAAGTCCCCGGAACGCGCGGGGCTGGCCTTGGCCATTACATCCTTGAGGCTGTCGAAGCGGTAGGTTTGTGCGCCCACCGCGTGGGAAAAGCTTGCCATACAGTGTCTCCTTGACGACGCGGGCGGCGGCCCGCGTCGAGGTTTACGGCAGTTAGTGCAAGGCGGCCTCTGCGGCCTGGATCGCCGCGAATTCTTCTTCAGGCGTGCCTGCTACCAAGTGATGCCGGCTGTAGAAAGCAAAGTAAGCAATTAATACTCCATAGATGATCGCGGCGCCAATCACCACCCGTGGATCCACCAGAAAGCCTGCCACCACGGCCACGCAGGCCAGCACCAGCGCAACGCCGGAGGTAAAGATGCCGCCCGGTGTGCGGTACGGACGGTCCATTTTGGGGCGACGGATGCGCAGGGTGATGTGCGCGGCCATCATCAGCACGTAGGAAATGGTTGCGCCAAACACCGCCACCAGAATCAGCAGGTCACCCTGGCCGGTCAGCGACAAGCCAAAGCCGATGATGCCGGGGATCACCAAGGCCAGTACTGGCGCCTTGCTTTTGTTGGTCTGGGACAGTTTGCGCGGCAGGTAGCCGGCGCGGGACAGTGCGAAGATCTGCCGCGAATAGGCGTAGATGATCGAGAAAAAGCTCGCGATCAGGCCCGCCAGGCCGACCAGGTTGACGAAACTGCCCATCCAGGTCGAGCCGCCGTAAGACAATGCCAGTGCTTCAACCAGCGGGTTGCCGGATTTGACCAGCGCGTAAGTACCCGCGCCGCCCGGTGCAATCACGAGGATAAGCAGGGCAAAACTGGTCAGCACCACAATGGCGCCGATCAGGCCGCGCGGCAGGTCGCGTTTCGGGTTCTTGGTTTCTTCGGCGGCCAGGGGCACGCCCTCTACCGCGAGGAAGAACCAGATGGCATAAGGAATTGCGGCCCACACACCTACATAGCCAAACGGCAGGAAGGTGCTGGCACCCTTGGCCTCGGTCACCGGAATGTCCAACAGGTTGGCGACATTGAAGTGCGGCACCATCGCGACCAGGAACACACCCAGTGCGATTGCGGCCACGGCGGTGATCACAAACATCAACTTCAGGGCTTCGCCCACGCCAAAAATGTGGATGCCGATAAAGATGATGTAGAACGCCAGGTAAATCATCCAGCCGCCGATACCGAACAGCGACTCGCAATACGCGCCGATAAACACCGCGATGGCGGCGGGGGCGATGGCGTATTCGATCAGGATCGCAGTGCCCGTGAGGAACCCGCCCCACGGCCCGAATGCGCTGCGGGCAAAACCGTAGCCCCCGCCTGCGGTAGGAATCATGGAAGACAGTTCGGCCAGGGAAAAACACATGCACAGGTACATGGTGGCCATCAGCAATGTGGCGAGGAACATTCCGCCCCAGCCGCCTTGGGCCAGGCCGAAGTTCCAGCCGGCGTAGTCGCCGGAGATCACGTAGGCAACGCCGAGGCCGACCAGCAACACCCAGCCGGCGGCGCCTTTTTTCAGTTCGCGTTGTTGGAAGTATTGAGAGTCGACTTTTTCGAAGTCGACGGAGGATCCAGTAGGTTCGCTAGGCATGAGAAGTACCGTCCGTTCTTATTGTTTTGGTTGAGCGCGAACAGGCGTGGGGGGGGGGGGGGGGGGGGGGGCGGCGGGGGGGGGCGGGGGGCGGGGGGGGGGGGT